>JAKSDC010000203.1 GCA_022360275.1 Chlorobiales bacterium | reverse complement strand
GCTGCCCAACAGTTTCTCATTCTGCAATCAGCTGCACGGGCACAGGGGCACCGTCGTTGCCACAGTTGAAGGGAAAATCATCGACCGAAAAGGAGACCCGCAGGAAGGCATGGTCATGGATTTCAAGTTCCTCAACGACATCATGGTGCAGTACGTTAACAATTGGGCGGATTATACAGACGGCGAGTAAGAAAAACTAAGAGGCTGTCTCAAAAGGGCAAAGCAAAAATGGGCTACCTTTATAGATAGCCCATTGCATTTCTGTTTTAGCTAAGATATTGTAAAAACAAGAACGTGTTATGCGACACTGATCAGTTTATTCGGCATCTTCCTCGGCGAACTCTTGCACATCGCCCTCCTCGCTCCGAACGTCAACAGCACGTTCTTCACCGTTTTCAGGAAACTCGATATGAAGCTTGCGGTACTTTTTCAGTCCCGTACCGGCCGGAATCAGTTTACCCACAATGACGTTTTCCTTCAGACCTGCAAGATTATCGACCTTGCCCGCTACCGCTGCATCGGTAAGCACCTTTGTGGTTTCCTGGAAGGATGCTGCGGAAATAACACTTTCGGTCTGCAGGGCAGCACTGGTTATACCAAGCAAAACAGGGTGAGAAGTTGCCTGCAGTGCAGGTTCGATAATGATAAGCTTCTTGCTGTTTCTGCGCAGTTCCCTGTTGAGCTTGGTAATCTCTTTCATCTTGTAAAGCTGGCTCTCCTGGATCCTCGGAGGAGCGTCGCCCTTGTCGGTTACCCGTACTTTTTCGGCAACATCCCTGTTGGCCTCAATAAATACGGTTTTGTCGATAAGATCGCCCGGCAGGAGATCGGTATCTCCCGGTTCCTCAACCCTGACTTTCTGCAGCATCTGGCGCACGATAACCTCGAGGTGCTTGTCGTTGATCTCGACACCTGCATTGATCTGATAAACTTTCTGAATTTCATTGACCAGATATTGCTGTACGGCGTTGGGGCCCTGAATCCTCAGAATATCCTGCGGAGATACGGCACCGTCGGTAAGAGGCTCGCCTGCCCTGACCTCATCGCCTTCATTGGCAAGCACATGTTTACCAACCTGTACATAGTAATTTTTTTCCTCTCCAAACTCGTTCTTGACCTTGATCTCCTTACTGCTCCTGCGTTGTGGACCAAAACCAACGTAACCGTCAATTTCGGATACGATTGCCGGGTCCGAGGGAATGCGTGCTTCGAACAATTCGGTAACTTTCGGAAGACCTGCAGTGATATCGCCGCCCACACGATCAAGGTTTCTCGGCACTTTAGCCAGCATGTCACCGACCTTGACCATTCTTCCGTCCTCTACAAAGAGGTTCGACTTGATAGGTACCGGATACGTTTTGAGGATTTCCCCTTTGTCGTTTACAATCAGGATCCTCGGTTCCCTTGTCTCGGAAGCCCGCAGCTTTGTCCGCCAGTTGATAATTACGTGCTGAACGTAACCGGTCTGAGGGTCCACCTCTTCCTTGTAAGTAACGCCTTTCTCGATATCGACGAACTTCACCAGCCCTTCGATCTCGGCAATAATCTGCGTACTGTTAGGCTCGCTGCTGAAGAGAACGTCGTCTTTCTTGACAAGATCTCCGTTGCTGCATGCGAGATGTGCGCCATGAGGCACTTCGTACCGTTTCAGTATCTTTCCTGAATCAGGATCCATAATGTTGATTTTTCCGTTTTTCTGGATAACCAGAATCTGGGTTTCAGGCATACCGTCCTCATTGATGGTTTCCTGTTCAACACTCCTGATACTTTCAAACTCTACCTGGCCTTCACAGGAGGACTTTGTCTCGGTTTCGGCGATACCGCCCTGTGCCGTACCACCCTGGTGGAAGGTACGAAGCGTAAGCTGTGTACCAGGCTCGCCGATGGACTGCGCCGCAATGACACCAACAGCTTCCCCGATCTCAACAAGCTTGTGTACTGCAAGGTTGGTGCCGTAACACTTGGAGCAGATACCCTGCTTTGCCTCACAGGTCAGTACCGAGCGGATGTCCGCCTCGACTACGCCGACATTCTTTTGAGTGGCATCGGCAATCTCATCCGTGATAATCCCTCCGGCAGGCACGATAACTTCATCGGCAAGGGTATCGACAATATCCCGTGAAGCAACACGGCCGCGAATTTTTTCGCTGAATTTGATCTGACCGCCGGTTTCTTCCTCTATACTGCGTTCTACATGGATCCCCCTTGTTGTACCGCAATCTTCTTCGGTTACGATGACATCTTGCGCCACATCATGCAGCCTCCTTGTCAGGTACCCGGCGTCAGCTGTTTTGAGCGACGTATCGGACAACCCTTTACGTGCGCCATGTGTCGAAACAAAGTATTCGAGCACCGTCAACCCTTCTTTGAGGTTTGAAATAATCGGGTTTTCGATGATCTCGCCGGGCTGCCCTGACATGGATTTCTGTGGTCGTGCGATCAGTCCCCGCATACCGGTCAACTGACGAACCTGTTCCCTTGAACCTCGGGCGCCGGAATCCAGCATCATGAAAAGAGGGTTGAATCCCGAGCGATCCTTACGCAGCTTCTGGTAAGATTCCTCGGCAACAAGGTTGGTCACTTTCTGCCAGACATCGACAATCTGGTTGTACCGTTCGTTCTCAGTCAGCGTGCCCCTGTTGTATTCCCTGACAATCTTGCCGCTCTCCCGCGTGGCTTTCCTGATATGCTGGACCTTGGCTTCCGGAATGATAGCGTCGGAAAGTCCGATTGAAAGCCCGCCTTTCATGGCGTAATGGAAACCGACCTCTTTGATGTTATCGAGAAACTCTGCTGCTGCTACGTTGCCCACCTCTCCGGAAATTTTCGAGATAAGCTCCTTTGCGCCTTTCTTGTCGATCACCTTGTTGATAAAACCGATCTTCTCCGGAACATACTGATTGAAAATCACACGACCGACCGTGGTTACCAGAATGCCGTTTTCCGTGATCTCCTTTTTCAACCACTCTTTCTTTTCGGCTATGTCATCAGGAATGATATCGAGCATTCTCAACGGATCGAATTTCTGCTCGACATGACCGTTGTACTTCACGAAAACCAGCGCATGAAGCCCAATACGCTCTTCATTATACGCGATCATAACCTCTTCTGTTCCGTAGAAAAGCTGTCCCTGTCCCTTTTCTCCGAGCCTTGACTTGGTCAGGTAATACATGCCGAGCACCATGTCCTGTGAAGGAACGGTAACCGGTTTACCGGACTGGGGAAGGATGAGGTTGTGCGACGAGAGCATCAACAGGGTCGCCTCAAGCTGCGCCTCCTGGGAAAGAGGAACATGCACCGCCATCTGGTCGCCGTCGAAGTCGGCATTGAAGGCCGTACACACCAGCGGGTGAATCTGCAACGCCTTGCCCTCGATCAGTACCGGCTGGAACGCCTGAATACCGAGACGATGCAGGGTTGGTGCACGGTTAAGCAGCACCGGACGCCCGTCGATAACTTTCTCAAGGACATCCCATACGATCGGGTCTTTCTTGTCTATCAGCTTTTTGGCGGACTTCACCGATTTTGCAATGCCGCGCTCGACAAGCCGCCTGATAACAAACGGCTGGAACAGCTCGATCGCCATGCTTTTCGGCAAGCCGCACTCATGCAGCCTGAGCTCAGGCCCGACAACAATAACCGATCTTCCCGAATAGTCCACACGCTTACCGAGCAGGTTCTGGCGAAAGCGTCCCTGTTTTCCTTTCAAGGCATCCGAAAGTGATTTCAGCGGCCGGTTGGATTCGCCGGTTTTCACCGCATTGGCCTTGCGGGAGTTGTCGAACAGCGCGTCGACCGCTTCCTGCAGCATCCTCTTCTCGTTACGAAGGATCACTTCCGGAGCGCGTATATCGATCAGCTTCTTCAAGCGGTTGTTACGGATAATAACCCTGCGGTACAGATCATTGAGATCGGAGGTGGCGAATCGCCCGCCCTCAAGGGGTACCAGAGGACGCAGCTCGGGCGGAATGACCGGGATAACCTCCATAACCATGTATTCGGGTTTGTTTCCTTCATAAACATAGGGCTCGGGAGCTTCATCCTCGGGAAACAGCCCGGTTGACTTTTTCCTGGACTTTTTGACCGGTTCGTAACTTTTTCTGAACGCCTCGACAACCTTGAGACGCTTCAAAGCATCGGCTTTTTTCTGTTCGGAACCGCTCTCCCGGAGGATCTTGCGCAGCTCGGCAGCCTGAGCATCCAGATCAAGCCCTTTGAGCAGTGTGTGAATTGCCTCACCACCCATCTTGGCCACGAACTTGGCCGGATTGTTGTCATCAAGATCCTGGTTGTCCTCGTACTCGGTTATGATCTGGAAATACTGCTCTTCGGTCAGACGGTCGAGCTTTTTGATCCCTTGTTTTTCACCCGGCTCTCCCGGGTTGATAACAACATAGACCTCATAGTAGATAACCCGTTCGAGCTCTTTGGTCGAAAGGTCGAGCAAAGCACCGATCTTGCTGGGAACGGAACGGAAAAACCAAGTGTGAACGACGGGAACCGCCAGGGAAATATGACCCATTCGCTCACGGCGGACGCTTTTCATGGTTACTTCAACGCCGCAACGATCACAGATAATCCCTTTGTACCTGACCCGTTTATATTTGCCGCAATAGCACTCCCAGTCTTTTGTGGGACCGAAGATTTTTTCGCACATCAACCCGTCCCTTTCCGGCTTGAACGTGCGATAATTTATTGTCTCGGGTTTCAGCACCTCGCCTCTCGAATGCGCGAGAATGCTTTCAGGAGATGCAATGCTGAATTTTATCTTTGAAAAATCACCTTTTATCGGTGAGGCTCCCTGTGAAAAAATCATAGTAAATGTCCCTGTTAAAACGACCTGTTAGAAATCCTGGAAAGTACCACGTCACAACAACTTCAACCTTACGGCACCTTGTTGTCAATACGTATTTCAAGTCCAAGACCCTGTAATTCCCGAACCAGCACATTGAACGACTCCGGCGTACCGGGATCGGGAAGGTTCTGGCCTTTCACAATCGATTCGTACGTCTTGTTTCGTCCCACAACGTCATCCGACTTGACCGTTAGCATCTCCCTGAGAATGTTGGCGGCACCGTATGCTTCAAGTGCCCAGACTTCCATTTCACCGAACCTCTGGCCGCCGAACTGGGCTTTACCGCCGAGAGGCTGCTGTGTTATGAGCGAGTATGGCCCTGTCGAACGTGCATGGATCTTGTCATCGACCAGGTGGCTGAGTTTCAGCATGTAGATATAGCCGACCGTCACTTCATCATCAAAAGGCTCGCCTGTCCGGCCGTCGTACAGCTTCACTTTGCCGTGTTTCGGCAGTCCTGCTTTTTCAAGCTCCTGCTGAACCTCTTCATAGGTCGCCCCGTCGAAAATCGGGGTTTTGAACTGCACACCAAGCTGTTCTCCTGCCCATCCAAGCGAGGTTTCATAGAGCTGACCGATATTCATACGGCTGGGAACACCAAGAGGATTCAACACGATATCGACAGGGGTTCCGTCAGCCGTAAACGGCATATCTTCTATAGGCAGTATCTTTCCGACAACACCTTTGTTACCGTGACGTCCTGCCATTTTATCGCCCACCTGAATCTTTCTCTTCTGGGCAATATAGACCTTGGCAAGCTCTTCGATACCCGGAGGCAGCTCGTCTCCGATATTGAGTTTATACCTCTCGTTTTCACGTTCGTCCGTCAGATCCTTGAGCATCAGTCGATACTCCCGGCACAACCGGAGGAAACTGTCGTTTGCTTTTGCATCTTTTACAACACCTTTCGAAAGATCCAGAGACTCGAGGAAACCAAGACCGGCAAACTTGCCGAGCAGTGCTTCATCGAGAACGGTTCCTGCCGCAATCACCTCCTTGCCCTTTTCGTTGTAGACACCGGTAGTCTTCTTGCCCTCAAAAAGCTGTGTCATCCACTTGCTGAAACGGCTTCGAAGATCGGCCTCCTTGCGATCATACAGGGTATCGATTGCCTCCTGGCGCTCCTTGATATCCATACCGATCTTCTTTTTGCGACTGAAAAGCTTTGTTTTGATCACAATGCCTTTCATGCCTGCAGGAACATGCATGGATGCGTCCTTGACGTCGCTTGATTTATCGCCGAAAATCGCTCGAAGCAGTTTTTCTTCAGGGGTCGGATCACTCTCCCCCTTAGGAGTGATTTTACCGACAATAATATCACGTTCCTTGACTTCGGCGCCGATACGGATAATGCCGTTCTCATCAAGGTTTCGTAACGCCTCTTCACTGACATTGTAAATGTCGCGGGTAAACTGTTCTTCGCCCCGTTTCGTGTCACGGACGTTGGCCTCGAACTCATGGATGTGGATCGAGGTGAATACATCATCATAGACCAGACGTTCACTCAGTACGATAGCATCCTCGAAGTTGTAGCCTCTCCAGGGCATGAACGCGACAAGCACGTTTTTGCCCAAGGCCAGTTCACCGTTTTCCGTCGAAGGACCGTCAGCCAGGATATCCCCTTTCCCGACCACCTGGCTCGTCTTTACGACAGGTTTCTGGGTTATACAGGTATCCTGGTTCGAGCGTTTGAATTTGATCAGCTCATAAGTTTTGACTCCCTCATCAGGATCCAGCATGATCATCCGATTTTCATCATCGCCATCCATGTCGTAGCGAACACGGATGCTTTCCGCAGTCACCGACTCGACAACGCCTGATCCCTCGGCAAGGATTACGGCACGCGAATCACGGGCTACCTTTGCTTCCATACCCGTACCTACTATAGGAGCTTCTGCAACAAGAAGCGGAACCGCCTGGCGCTGCATGTTAGCCCCCATCAGAGCACGGTTACCGTCATCATGCTCGAGAAATGGAATAAGAGCTGCTGCCGCACTGACGATCTGAATCGGAGAGACATCCATGTAATCGACCTCTTCGGCAGTGACAACGGGGTAGTCGCCTTTTGTTCTCGCCTGAACGGTTTCCGAGGTTATTTTCCTTTTGTCATCAAGCGGCACATTAACCGGGACGGTAATCTTGTTCTCTTCGTCTTCGGCAGACAGCATGACGACCTCGTCGGTCACAACGCCATCCTTAACGACACGGTAGGGTGTCTGGATAAACCCTTTGTCGTTAATCTCGGCGTACACCGACAACGAGGAAATCAAGCCGATATTCGGCCCTTCAGGTGTCTCGATCGGGCAAAGGCGTCCGTAATGCGTGTAGTGCACGTCCCGAACCTCGAAACCTGCCCTTTCCCTGGTAAGACCTCCGGGTCCAAGCGCAGACACCCTTCGCTTGTTGGTCATTTCCGCCAGCGGATTTGTCTGGTCCATAAACTGCGAGAGCTGGCTCGTTGCAAAAAAGCTTGAGACCACGCTTGAAACCGTTCGGGCATTAATCAGATCCGCCGGCGCAATCTTGTCGGTGTCCCGGGAATTAAGTTTTTCACGAACATTTTTCCCCATCCTGGCAAGTCCGACAACAAACTGTGCCGCAAGCTGCTCGCCAACGGTTCTGACCCTTCTGTTTGCAAGATGGTCGACATCGTCCACCTCTGCCTGTCCATTGACCAGCTTGATCAGATAGTTGATAACTGCAATGATGTCGTAGTGCGTCAACACCATGATATCCTCTCCGATGGGTTCATCGGAATATGACTGAATGGTCTGGAGGATTTTTTCGTAAATCGCGTCCGACAGCGCTTTCAGCTCCGGGTTCCCATCGAGAAACTCCCAGAACGCTTCCTGTTCTTTGCCGAGCTTTTTATTGATCCTGTAGCGTCCGACATCTCCCAGATCATACTTCTTCTGATTGAAAAAGGTTCTCTCGAGAAAGCTTCTTGCCGCATCGATATCCGGAGCCTCATTGGCACGCAGTTCCTCATAGACAATTTCAAGCGCTTCTTCTTCGGTTGCCGAACTGTCATTGAGAATGGTGTTGGTAACAACAGATTTGTCAAGACCCTTTTCGCTTGCAGCGGTCCTCATGATCTTGACCGTCTTGTATCCGGCGGCTGTAACCTGGTCCAGTATATCTTCGGTAATCGCTGTCCTTGCGCTGACAACTTCACCGGTCTGCATATCGATGATGTCGGATGCAAGGTTTTTGCCGATAAGATAGTCTTTCTTGCTTGCTTTGACCGGCACCTCTTCTACAAGATCGAACAGGCTGAGGATATCCTCATCTTTCGTAAAACCTATGGCACGAAGCAGTGCACTGACCAGGAAATTCTTTTTCTGGTCTATGTAAACATAGATCTGATTATTGATGTCGGTCTGGAATTCTATCCAGGACCCCCTGGTCGGAACAATCTTCGCTGAATACATTTTTTTACCGTTCGGATGGATGGCTTCGCTGAAGACAACGCCCGGAGAACGATGCAACTGGGCAACGACAACACGCTCCGCTCCGTTGACGATAAATGTACCGCGATCGGTCATGTAAGGAATACGGCCCAGGTAGACTTCCTGCTGGATCGTCTCCTTCCAGTCCGTTTCATCGGGTTCGTCTTTATAGGAAAGTTTCAGCTTGACCTTGAGTGAAACATCATAGGTAAGCCCCCTTTCAATACATTCTTCTACGGTGTATTTCGGCTTGTCAAATGTATACGATATATATTCAAGTAAATACAGACCCCGGGTATCCGTGATCGGAAAAGCGCTGCGAAGCACCTTTTCAAGCCCCTGGTCTTTACGTTTGGCAAGGGGAACACTGTCCTGAATAAACCTCTTGAACGAATCGAGCTGGACTTGTAATAAATCAGGAGGATTGACAATGCTCTCGATCTTGGAAAAGGCAATACACTCTTTCTGTGTTTTATCAGCCACTTTCACTTGCACCTCACTTTTATCGATTGCAGGAAGTACTTCTCTTTCTTTTCATTGAGTTAAAACACAATAGCCACTCAGCTGACGCCTTTATCAGTACTGAACATCGTGTTTACGGAACTACATGTTCAAACTCTTACAAACAGGCAAAGCTCCGCCTCATGCCGAGACGGAGCTTATGATCATAATCGACGCCTGAAAAATGTTACTTGAGCTCAACTTCCGCGCCTGCGTCTTTGAGCTCTTTGGCGATTTTTTCAGCCTCTTCCTTGCTTACTGCCTCTTTAACAACTTTCGGTGCACCGTCAACCATCTCTTTTGCCTCCTTAAGACCAAGCCCGGTAATAGAACGGACAACCTTGATAACATTGATTTTGTTTCCGCCGATTGCTTTCAGCTCAACGTCAAACTCGGTTTTCTCTTCCTGAGCTGCCGCTTCACCTGCAGGAGCAGCCGCCACACCACCAGCAACAACAGCCGGAGCAGCACTCACACCGAATTTCTCTTCCAGGGCTTTGACCAGCTCGGAAGCTTCGGTAAGCGACAACTTACCAATTTCCTCTACAAGTGTGTCAATAGATGCCATTATCTTCCTCTTTTGTTTTTATTTATTGTAATTGCAATGCTTTTGAGTGCGTAATAGACTTATAACTACTATCATGAACCCTGTTTCTGTTTCGCTACCTGATCAATAACAGAAACAAGATCCCTCATGACCGCGTTGACCACCATGGGAACGGAACTGACGACATTGTTAACCAGACCCGCAACACGGCCGACATTTTCGGTTTTGCTGAGCATTTTGGAAAGCTCTTTCAACTTGTCCGCTTCGAACACGGAGCCATCGACAGAAGCCATCTTGAACTTCAGCAGTTCATTGTCCTTACCGAACTTTTCAATGACCTTTGCCGGAACAACAGGATCGTCATAGCCGATGGCCAGCCCGGTCGTGTTCACCAGTCCTTCAGCCAAACGGTCTCCCCCCTCGACATTTTCGAGAGCCTTTTTGACCAAGGTGTTTTTCACCACCTTGTACTCGACACCTGCCTTGCGGAACTCGTTTCTCAGCTCAGCCATCTTGGAGACATCAAGCCCCTGAAACTCGGTCAGATATATTCCCTGTGCCTTTTGAAGTTTCTCGGAAACCTCTTTCACAATCTGTTCTTTTTTCTCGCGCTTCATTTTGTAAACCGTTTACGTTAGGTGACAAACTTCTCTTTTTCCACCCTGATTCCCGGCGACATCGTGCTGGAAATGGAAATATTCCGGATGTACTGCCCTTTCGCGGCGGAAGGCTTCAATCTGATAACCTCCTTGATAAAACTGGTAACATTGTCTGCCAGCTGATCGGCCCCGAACGATACCTTGCCTACGGGAGCGTGCACGTTACCAGCCTTGTCGACCCTGAACTCGATTTTACCAGCCTTAACCTCTTTTACCGCTTTGGCAACATCCATCGTGACCGTACCCGATTTCGGGTTAGGCATAAGTCCCCGAGGACCAAGGATTTTACCTATTTTGCCGAGCTTGCCCATAACATCAGGCGTAGCTATGATCACATCGACATCCGTCCAGCCGTTTTGGATTTTTTCGATATAGTCTTCAAAACCCACCATGTCAGCACCGGCTTCTTTCGCCTCAGCGGCTTTGGACTCATTGCATATCACGAGAACCGATACGGTTTTACCTGTCCCGTGGGGCAGCATAACGGTACCGCGAACTACCTGGTCCGCATGACGCGGATCAACCCCCAACCTCATCGCGACGTCAACCGAGGCATCGAATTTGACGTCAGTAATCTCCTTGAGAAGCTCTACGGCCTGCTGCAGATCGTACTCACTCTGAGCGGCTGCCTTACCAAAAGCGTTTTTATATTTTTTTCCTGCCATTTTTTTTCTTGCAAGTGGTTTAAAACACGACCTGACGGTCTTCCACATTCACGATTCAACGCTGAAAAATTCAGCCTTCCACCTCGATTCCCATACTTCTTGCCGTACCACGCACCATCTGCATCGCGCCTTCAATATCGAAAGCATTGAGATCCGGCATTTTCAGTTCCGCGATCTTGCGAACCTGCTCTTCAGTCACTTTTCCGACTTTGTTTTTGTTCGGCTCTCCCGAACCTTTCTGCAACTTGGCTTCCTTGAGCAAAAGAACAGCAGCTGGAGGCGTCTTGGTAATAAACGTGAACGATTTATCGGAAAATACCGTAATCACAACCGGAATAATGGTTCCTGCCTGTGACTGGGTTTTTGCATTGAACTGCTTGCAGAACTCCATGATATTAACGCCTTTTTGACCCAGAGCCGGTCCGACGGGCGGTGCAGGATTGGCGCCGCCTGCGGGAATCTGCAGTTTAATAAACCCAACTACCTTTTTTGCCATACAACATCACTGTTTCAACAGCTGAATAATACTCAAGCCGTGTTATTGAGAAATTGACTTAACCTGTGAAAAATCAAGCTCGGTAGGAGTGCTGCGCCCGAAAAAGTTAATCATTACCTTGACTTTCATTCTTTCGGTACACACATCGTGAACCACTCCGATCAATGAACTGAAAGGACCATCTATCACCTTGACGGAATCGCCGACACGGAAAGGAGCTTCGACAACAGAACGCTGCTCGACGGGCCCCCCGGGCTCGAGAATTTTTTCAACTTCGTCAGGTCGCAGGGGAGTCGGAATATCGTTAACCCCCAGAAAACCCATGACCGAAGGAATATCCATAATCAGATTCTTGGTTTGCTTATCAAGCACAGCCTCGATAAGCACGTAGCCTGGAAATGCATTCTTGGTAAGGCTCCTTTTCTTGCCGTTTTTGACCTCTACGAACTTTTCATAGGGAACATAAACCTGCAGGATTTTATCTCCCAGCCCCTGGCGCTCCACTTCGAGCTCGATCCCTTCCTTTACCTTGCGTTCGTGACCGGAATAGATTCTCAAAGCATACCAGCGAGGGTTCTGGAGCCCCTGAGTCTCCTGCTCCTTTGTTGTTTCGCTCATCCTGACTTAGCCTCTTTTTCTTAGAACAATTTTCCAATAAATGAGTTTATAGTCCAGTCTACCACAAAAGTAAACAGGGCAAGCAACCCGGAGACAGTCAGAACAACAACAGTCAGATCACGGGTATCCTCGGGACTCGGCCAGGCAACCTTCTTCATCTCATTGACAACATCCTGGTAATACCGGACCACCTTATCGAGATACTTCTTCATACGCTGCCTTAAATTACAATATCTTGTTGCACTCTACCCCTGTACCGGCACGTCAGGAGGGACTCGAACCCCCAACCTGCGGTTTTGGAGACCGCTGCTCTACCAATTAAGCTACTGACGTCTGCATAACCACATGAGCATCTGAGCTGATGACCGGACTTGAACCGGTGACCTCTTCCTTACCAAGGAAGTGCTCTACCGACTGAGCTACATCAGCCTGGCTGCCAGAAAACCATGGTGGGTAGGGAAGGATTCGAACCTCCGAAG
>JAKSDC010000103.1 GCA_022360275.1 Chlorobiales bacterium | reverse complement strand
TATCTGGCTGAAAGCATGAGTCCCATGAGAAGCGGTCCGAGTTCGCGTATGATGGACAGCGCGGTCGAGCGTCCGAGCATGGTCTTGGCGCCGAAATCTTCGAGAAGGTTTCCCACCTCGACAGCCAGAAGGGCGCCAATGGATATGGAACTGACGAGGACTATCGGCAGGGAATCGGTTCCTGCTATAGTTGCCTGGTCCAGAAAATCTCTCCAGTAGCGCTTTATTTTCGGGATGGTAATAAATGCTCTCACCGAGAAAAGAAAAAATTCCTGCATCGTCAGGAAAAACTCTTTCATCGAGAGGTTGATATTGTGTAAAAGCGTGCCGATAACTGGTTGCGTCATGGTAGTGCTAAACGGTAACTATCCTGCTTTTCATTTTCGTTACCCATTCATAAGGTATCGTTATCTGTCCAAAAAGATCTTTTTCCTGGTCCTTGAGACCGTGGTAATCCGAGCCGCCTGAAAAGAGCAGGAAATACTCGTTTGCAATTTCCCTGTAGTAGTTCTCCTTGTAGGTGTCGTGAGATGGATGGAGGATTTCGATGCCGTCAAGCCCCAAGTTGATCAATTGCCGGAGAATTTCATCCGGAATGTTCTGTCCGGGGTGGGCGAGAAAAGACAATCCTGACGCTTCGTTGATAAGCCTGATGACCTCTGCAGGGGGAGTCTCGATGCTTTTGACGTAGGCCGGACTGTGCGAGCCGAGATATTTGCTGAACGCTTCGCTGAAGCTTTTAACAAAACCGCCGTCCTGAAGAACCGCTGCTATATGGGGGCGGCCGACGCTGCCGTTCTGGGCTTTCAAGATGATCTGCTCTATCTCGATCTTTACCCCCATCCGGGCAAGCTTTCCCACCATGCGCTCTGCACGTTCGGTACGCAACTGTTTACAAAGATCCAGATAGCTCTTGAGTTCCGAATGTTTATGATCAAAAAAATAACCCAGGATATGAATATCATGACCCTGGTAGGTAGAGCTCATTTCTACACCGCTAATAAGCTCTATGCCGTATCTGCTGGCTAATGGCTTTGCTTCGTCAATTCCTAAAACAGAATCATGGTCAGTTATACTTATGGCCTTCAGTCCGGTTTGCTTTGCTTTCTCGACAATTTCCTCCGGTGTAAAGACGCCGTCTGAACATTTTGTGTGTATATGTAAATCTGCTTTTTCAAAGCCATTATGCCCTACGCCCGACAAGCTGTATGGCATGGCCTAAAAGGTTTTAATTAGTATGTATTGCTATACTCATATATAAAAAATTTTTTCGGCTATTTGATTACACAAAAGAGAATTATTTTTCACGGCTAATAGTTGCCGGTAAGGAATGCCCGATCGCTCAGCACTTATTCACGCCTTCACATACCCTGCTGCGATGAGGCCGAGTATTCCGACGCCGAGAGCGATGCGGTAGAGGATAAAAAGAGAGGTGGTGTGCTTTTTGAGGTAGCTGATGAGAAAGGCTATGGATAAGTAACCTATCACGCCGGCAAAAAATGTGGCTGCAATAAGGTTGACCAGTTCACTGCTCGAAGCCATCAGCACATCCCGGGTTTCATACAGCTGATAGATTCCTGCTGCGAAAACCGCCGGTAGAGACAACAGGAAGGAAAATCTGGCTGCGGTTTCGCGGGAAAGGTTGAGGAAGAGACCTCCGGTAATAGTAACACCCGAACGTGACGAGCCGGGGATAAGGGCAATGCTCTGAAGAAGGCCGATCAGCAGCGCTTCTTTCCAGCCGATTTGCTGCATCGATTTTGTCGGCAGGCCTTTTTTGGATCGTTGTTTCATCAGCCATTCTGCAAGAGTAAGCATCAGGGCAAGCACAATCAGTGCGGCGCTTATCCAGTAAAGCGAGCGAAGGCTTGTTTCTATTTCGGTTTTGAAGAGCAGGCCGAAAACCACGATGGGAACCGTTCCGGCAGCAATCATCCATGCCATTTTTGAATCCTGTGTCTCAAAAGGCTTTCCTTTTCGTATGCCGTTGATGAAAGCCTTGGAGATATCGATGATATCACGGTGGAAATAGGCAAGCACCGCTGCGAGCGTCCCTATCTGAACGATGGCAGAAAAAGCGGCACCGGGATCCTGCCAGCCGGCAAGGGCCGGGACAATACGAAGGTGTGCCGTACTGCTGATCGGGAGAAACTCGGTGAGCCCTTGAACGATACCGAGAACGATTGCTTCAAAAAGGCTCATGACAGGTTTGCTCAATCAGGGTTACGGGGTGGTCTTATCGAGAATCAGGCGCAGTTCTTCGACAGCTTTTTTAACGGCACGAGACCGGTGACTCAGCTTGTTTTTTTCTTCGGTGGTCATTTGCGCGAAGGTTGCCTGCGCAGAATTTACCCAAAAGACGGGATCATATCCAAACCCTTTGTCGCCGGTTTTTTCTCTGGTGATCTTGCCTTCCACAGAACCTTCCACCGTTGTTTCAAACCGGTACGGGGCACCGTTTCGTTGTATCTTGCCTTTGAGGGCGATAACTGTCCGGAAAAGAGCTTTCCTTTCGTCGATGTTTTCCATCGCTTTCAAAAGGTGACTGACATTGTCGTCATACGTCGGCGATTTTCCTTCAGGCATTGGCGCAAAGCGTGCGGAATAAACACCAGGCGCTCCATCAAGGCCCGATACCTCGAGTCCGGTGTCGTCCGCAACGGTTATAAGGCTGGGGAAGCGGTCCGAAAGCAGATTGAAAACAGCGTCGGTTTTAAGCTTTGCATTGCCTTCAAGTGTTGCTTCCGTTTCTTCTATCTCTATGTTTACCTGTAAGTCGACGAGAGAGTGAACACTGATTTCAGGAGCAATGTGCTCCAGAAGCGGCTTGATTTCCCTGACCTTGTCACGGTTGTTCGTGGCAAGGACAACGGTTATTTCGTTTGTTGATTCGCTCATTGTTGGTTTTGTTTTGCATTACTTCCTTTTCCCATAACCCTGTAGAAAGGCACGCAACACATTGGTAGACGCTTCTTAAGCATCAATAAGACGAAGCATCTCCTTGACTGCACGTTCCATCCCTACCAGCGAAGCACGGGCGATAAGCGCATGGCCGATACTGACCTCTTCAATTTCTCCTATCCTGCTGAAAGGTATGATATTGTAATAATTAAGACCATGGCCTGCGACGACTCGAAGGCCGCACTCGCGGGCGAATGCCGCTGTGGTTCTCACCCTCTTGATTTCAGCTTCGGCTTCGCCTGTCGTTTTTTTCAGGGAATAGGGCCCGGTATGCAGCTCCACAAGGTCTGCCCCGGCTTCAGCCGCAAGCCTGACGGCCTCTTTTTCCGGTTCGATGAACAGACTTACCTCTATGCCAGTATCATGAACGGGCTTGATAAATTCAACCAGTTTGTCATAGCGGCCGGCAATGTCAAGACCGCCTTCCGTGGTAAGTTCCTGACGTTTTTCCGGTACCAGTGTGATCAGCTCCGGTTTTGTTCGAATGGCAATCCGCTGCATCTCTTCCGTCATCGCCATCTCGAGATCGAGTTTGGTGGTTACGGCTTCCCGCAATCTTTCGAGGTCACGATCTTTGATGTGCCGGCGGTCTTCACGCAAATGGCAAACGATGCCCGATGCGCCGGCAAGCTCGGCGATCGCCGCTGCGGTTACCGGATCGGGCTGCTGTTCGTTCCTTGCATTACGGAGGGTTGCTATGTGATCGATATTGACGGCTAATTGCATGGTGTCCTTGTCTCGTATTTTCGTATGCCCTGTAATGTAAATCGCTCTTGTTGAGGGCACCTCTCCTTATTTTATTCCGCGATTCAATTGCTTCGTTGAACGGATAGGAGAAAGTTTCTGTGCTCCGTTCGCCTTGCACTTGAACCGCTCATGACAATAAATAGAGGAGCCCTTGAATAGATGGTAACTAGTTACTATACTGTCGGTTCTTTTCTTTCTCGATTCCGGATTTTTAATTCCTGTTTGCTTTACATCATATGTATATGTACACTTTGCTGCAATAATGCAACAGTAAAACGGTTTTGCAGCGTTGGTAAAAGAGACGTTTCGTGAAAAAGTCATGTGCGGCGGTTTGAGCAACTGAGCGGGTATTTGCCTGTTATCATAATTCTAACAGAGGAGTTTACAATGATTCGTTTTATAGAACTGTTCCGTAATTGCTTATCGGATATAAAGGAAATCATGCCCTGGGATCTGGTCGATCGGATAAAGGAGAATCCTGATCTGCTTCTGCTGGATGTAAGGGAGCCTCATGAGTTCGAAACGATGCATATTCCAGGCTCGATGAATGTTCCGAGGGGGATTTTGGAGTCTGCCTGCGAATGGGATTACGAGGAAACCGAACCCGAGCTGGTAAATGCAAGGAGTCGGGAGATTGTTGTGGTTTGCCGTTCGGGTTACCGCAGTGTTCTCGCTGCACATTCCCTGCAGCTCCTCGGATATGAAAATGTGACATCCCTCTGTACCGGATTGAGAGGCTGGAACGATTATGAAGAGCCTCTGGAAAACAGCAGGGGAGAGCGGGTGGATGAAGATGACGCCGATGAATATTTTACTGCCAAACTTCGCCCGGACCAGGTGAATCCGAAGAAAAGAAAGTAGGATGGAGTGACACTTAGCACCTGGCGTCTCCTGCTAACTGTGGTCGGTGGTATGCTGCAAGTTGGTAAAGGCTGATTCGCGGGAAATAGTAGGAACAGGGTAATTCTTTTCTTATCTTCGTCCCGGTCTTTGAAAGGCCTATAGAGCCCGCGGTGACTAACCGAAAATTCTTAAGAAAAAATATCCAGATGAGCAAGAGCCCGCAGCATGACCCGGAGTATCTGCATAAAGCCGTTGACACTGAAATTCCAACCCAGGAGCATATTGACGAGGCCGAACGCTGCGGTTTCCAATGTCATGCCAAGGCGGCAAAAGTCCATTTCGATGAATTGTTTCCCGGCATTCTTGCTTCGCTTACCGTGGCGGCGGCGGCAACTTTCCTTTCCGAGCACTACGGGGCGCCGACAATGCTGTTTGCCTTGCTGCTCGGCATGGCATTCAGGTTTTTGTCCGAAGGCGGCAAGGCTATTGCAGGCATTCAGTTTGCATCAAAGACCATTCTCAGGATCGGTGTCGCTCTTCTGGGGATGCGAATCACCCTTGAGCAGATTCTGTCTCTCGGCGCAGGGCCGATGGCGGTCGTTATTGTTTCTGTCATGCTGACGATTTTGTTCGGCCTTGGTCTTTCCAAGATCATGGGCAGGGGAAAGCGGTTCGGGGTGCTTACCGGAGGAAGCGTCGGTATTTGCGGGGCATCGGCCGCACTTGCTATTTCCGCGATCCTTCCCAAAGACGAGTACAGTGAACGCAACACGATTTTCACCGTTATCAGTGTGACCGCGCTCAGTACCGTTGCCATGATTCTCTACCCGGTTATCGTCGACCTGTTCGGGCTTGATCATGAAATGGCCGGTATTTTTCTGGGCGGTACGATCCATGATGTCGCACAGGTTGTCGGTGCGGGTTATTCCGTTTCCGGCAAGACCGGAGATACGGCGACGTTTATCAAGCTTCTGCGTGTCGCCATGCTGGTGCCGGCTGTTTTTATCCTGTCGGTGATTTTTCATACCCGCAACAAGGAAGAAGGAAATGCCGGCGGCGGTGCCTTTTTACCCCCCTTTATTATTTTCTTTATCCTGCTGGTCGGGATCAACAGCAGTGGTGTAACTCCTGAGCCCATCCGTCATTTCATTGTCGATACGTCACGCTGGTGCCTCGTTACCGCCATTGCTGCTTTGGGCATGAAAACATCTTTAAAAGCCCTTTTTGACGTCGGCTGGAAACCTGTTTCGATAATCGTTGCCGAGACAGTTTTTCTTGCCGCCCTGGTGTTGGGGGCTATCTATTGGATGAGTTAACGGGCCGAATCGGATCATGAGTACCCGTGTGCCTTTTGACTGTCGAAGGGTGTTTTTTCTTGACTATAGTTATGTAATTATGTAACTTTCCCGCTCAAAAATCCACGGTTTTGAATATATCACCCCGGACCCCGGCCATCGAAGGGAACTGGATTGCGGGGTGGGAGCTAACTTCAGCAAGTAATTTACAACAAGGAGAAGCCATGAGTGAAATTGCAAGCAATATGGAATTGAACTGTCAGGGAATGAACTGTCCTTTGCCGATTCTTAAAACCAAGAAGGCAGTTGATAGTATGAAGAGCGGCGAGGTGCTGAAAATGATGGCAACCGATCCCGGCTCGGTGAACGATATGGCTTCATGGTCAAAGAGAACCGGCAACGAAGTGATCGGGCATACCGAAGAGGGTGGTGTCCACACCTTTTATATCAAGAAAAAATAATCATACTGATTGCAAGGGGAGAGAATTCCCGGCATCACACGTAGTATGCGCACAGGAGTAAACCTGTGCGCATAGTGCTTTAGGGCAGTGGTACCGGCTCAGCCCTTCGCCTCATGTTATGGATGAGTTGCCGTGAAAGCAATGAAGATCCCGATCCCGCGCCTGATGATCTCAGCCTCGCAAAAAAGCTCCGGAAAAACGCTGGTGAGCCTTGGGATCATGCATAGTCTGGTGCATGAAGGGATAGGCGTCAACAGTTTCAAAAAAGGACCCGACTATATCGATCCGATGTGGCACAAGTTGGTTACCGGCAGGGAGTGCCGCAATCTGGATCCCTTTCTTATGGGGCCCGAAGCATGTCTGGATTCGTTTCTCGGCAACAGTGATGAAAACAGCTTTTCCCTGATTGAAGGGAATCATGGCTTCCATGACGGTATGGATATTGATGGCTCGGACAGCAGTGCGGGTCTGGCCAGGCTGCTTCAGGCGCCGGTGTTGCTGGTTGTTGACAGCCGGAAGATGAATCGGGGGGCTGCGGCGATTGTAAAAGGAATGCAGTCTATGCCCCCTGAAGCCGATATCGCCGGTGTGATTCTCAACCAGGTGCAGGGGCCGCGTCAGGAGGAGAAGCAGAGAAAGGCTGTAGAACAGCTCTGTCATGTTCCTGTTCTCGGGGCAATCCCGAAAGATGAAGAACTGGTCATTACTGAAAGACAGCTGGGGTTGACTACTGTCGGTGAAACCGCTGACGCCGAGACGGTTATCCGTAAAGCTGGTCAAAAGGTTGCGGAGTGCTGTGATCTGCATGCAATACGATCTCTTTTTCGCCGCGCTCCTTCCATGGAATCGAGAGAAAAGAGGGAGAAAAAACGGGCAACCGCTGTGCAGGCGACGATCGGTGTGTTCCGGGATCCTTCATTCTGTTTTTATTATCCTGAAAATCTTGAGGCACTGCAGGACAATGGTGCCGGACTGGTTTTTGTGAATGCTCTGAAAGATGTCGGGCTACCGGTTGTAGACGGTCTTTATCTCGGCGGGGGATTTCCCGAATCGTTTTTCGAGGAACTCAGCGGCAACAAGGGGCTTCTGAAAGAGGTAAAGGATGCTGTTTTGTCCGGCATGCCTCTTTATGCGGAGTGCGGCGGGCTGATCTACCTTTGCAAAAGCGCCCGGTACGAGGGTAAAATCTATCCGCTCGCGGATATTCTTCCGCTTGAAATCGGTTTTCAGCGCAAACCTGTCGGGCACGGGTACCTCGATCTGAGGAGTCGTTGTGACAGCCCCTGGTTTGCGAAAGATGAAAAGGTCAGGGCGCATGAGTTTCATTATTCAAAACCGAGGAATTCGGGCGAACAGGTTGCTTACCAGTTCGATCTTGTCCGGGGATTCGGCGTTACAGGTCAGCGGGATGGAGTTTTAAGCGGTAACCTTTTTGCCTCTTTTGCGCATCTGCATGCCATAGGAAACCCCAACTGGGGAAAAAGGTTTGTCGCACTTGCCTCGGAATACCATGCAAAAAAAAGCATTACCGGTTGATAATTCATGACTTATGAGAGGTGCTCCGGGCGAGGTTGTGTTTGATAAAAAAAATATGGAAATTTGTGATTATATGGCTATATAGTTGCCCGGGAAAATTATTTTAAGCACGGGTCTTTTTTCTTTTCCCGCGGCATATTATCTTGAATGCATTTCAGCTGTATTTCAAAGCTAATTGTACCATTTTTACTACGTGTCAAATTTCAAATTATCTAGTCAAGGAGTCGGATTATGGCGCTTGAAGTGAACTGTGTTGCTATCGAAACTGATGATGACGGTTATCTTGTGAATCTCGATGATTGGTCCGAAGATGTGGCAAACAAGCGTGCCGAGGCTGAGGATATCAAGATGGCCGAAGAGCATTGGAGTGTGGTAAACTTCCTCAGGGAGTATTACGATGACTATCAGATTGCTCCTGCCGTCAAGGTGCTTACCAAAGCCATCGCCAAGGAACGCGATATGGACAAAAAAGCCGCTTCGGAGTTTCTTTATG
>JAKSDC010000169.1 GCA_022360275.1 Chlorobiales bacterium | reverse complement strand
TGCGCAGGGGCTGTCGGGTATCGTTCGTTGAAGCTTCTGAATCTCCAGAACGGCCAGCCTGCGGGACTGACCGGCTTCGGGGCTTCGGCGCATCTTGTGCTGAAAATGATGAGTTACCTCTATCCCGATTCACCGGTGCATGTGTTTGCCCGGAATCCCGAGGAGCGGGAGTTTGCCTTTTCACTGGGGGCTGTGTGGGCGGGGGATACAACCGATAGTGCTCCCGAACCGCTAGCGGGAATCATCGACACCACTCCGGTCTGGCTGCCGGTGCTTTCCGCCCTGGAAAATCTCAGACCTTCGGGCCGTCTGGTGATCAATGCGATCCGCAAGGAGACGTCGGATACAGACGTGCTTACGCAGCTCGATTACGCTAAACATCTCTGGATGGAAAAGGAGATCAAAAGCGTCGCGAATGTCACCGCAGCAGATGTGCGGGAGTTTCTGGACATAGCAAAAAAAATGGATATGAAGCCGGAAGTGCAGCTTTATCCTTTCGAAGAGGCCAATAAAGCCCTCATGGACATCAAGCAGCGCAGGATCAGGGGAGCGAAGGTGTTGCAGGTCACATGATGCGGCATCCATCATGCAAAGGCAAAAGGCAAGGAACAAAAGTCAAAAGGTAAAGGTAAAAAGTCAAAAATAGAACCCCAGGGCACATTCCTTGTGAAATAGATGCTCAATGTTTCACAGGGCAAGTTCGAGGATGATGCTGCTTTAAATGAGCAGGAGGAGGCTCAGTGCCATAACAGCCATGCCGATGACAAGCCCGGATATGGCTAAATGGTGCTCTCCATATTCTTCGGCTGTAGGCAGAAGTTCATCGAGGGAGATATAGACCATGATCCCCGCCACTCCGGCAAGCACAAGGCTGAAAACCAGCGGTGTGAGGAATGGCCGTAGCAGGAGATATCCTATGATCGCTCCGAGGGGTTCGGCCAGCCCCGAAAGAAATGAGTAGCTGAAAGCTTTTCCACGGCTTTTGGTGGCAAAGTACACCGGCACGGCAACTGCCATGCCCTCGGGTATGTTATGCAGCGCTATAGTAGCCGCAATGACGATACCGAGGCTCTGGTCGGAAAGCGCGCTGAAAAAAACTGCCATGCCTTCGGGAAAATTGTGAATCGCTATCGCCAGAGCCGTGAAAATGCCCATGCGATAAAGCTTGCTTTCTTCGGGCTGATCGTCCTCGATACCTCCGACGAGAGACGTTTCATGCGGGTTTCCAAGATGGGGCATCATCTGATCGATCAGCCAGATAAGACAGATCCCTCCAAAAAACGCTGCAGTCGTGATCCAGGCTGCTCTGCGTTCCGACAGTTCTTCGAGAATCGATGCCTGCGCTTCTGGCAGTATCTCCGCGAAGGAAACGTACAGCATGATTCCCGCCGAAAAACCGAGGGTAAAGGTCAGGAATTTTTTGTTTGTGTGGTGGACGGTCAAGGCAAGAACGCTGCCTATGCCTGTTGACAGCCCGGCAAGCAGTGTTAATGTTAAAGCGGGAATCATGTCTTCGGAGATCATGGCAGGTGCCTTTGGGGTTTTGAAGAGGTCATTGACGGCTATCCCGCTGTCTTTTTTTCGATTATTTTTATGAGCGTTTCGACATCAGGTATCTGTTCGATTTCTTCTCTCGAAAGAAGAACCTCAAGTGTGTCATTTTGCTGAAGAACGACGGGATACTTGAATTCCTCCGTACCATATTTCTGTTTGAATTCATCTTTGTGAAGGAACTCCATCTCGATGGACGAGTTTTCCCTGAACTCTTTCCACATCCTTTTTTCAGTAAAAGTGTCGTGGGTAAGGCTGCACAAACCGCACTGGTAGGTCTCGGGGCTGAACAGCTTGTGCCCGATATCGAACAGGCCGCTTACAGGACCGCTGTCGGCATTGTAGACAAAGACAAGTTTCATTTCTCTGGTCGTATGGTTGAGTGGCTGACAATGCAGGCGTTTTAGAATCTGTAATTCTAACGATTTTTTGACCGATCAGGTTCCATGAGGTGACAAGTTAGGAGAGGTGCCTAAAAATATCTTCTATACTGTTGCATACCTGATACAGCTTTTCGTGGTCGGGTTTGACAAGGTTGTTTTCGGCAAGTGTATTGAAGAATTGCAGAAGTGAATCCCAGAAGCCGTCTATGTTGAGGAGTATGATCGGTTTGTTGTGGTGCCCGAGATGACGCCAGGTGATCACTTCAAGGAGCTCATCGAGCGTGCCGAATCCCCCCGGCAGGACGATGAACGCGTCGGCCCATTCGGCAAGCTTCATCTTTCTTTCATGCATGGTTTCCACAATGTGCAGTTCGGTTATTCCGTAGTGGGCAATTTCTCTTTCTTCGAGAAAACGGGGAATTATTCCCCGCACCGTCCCGCCGTTCTGCATGACGGCATTTGCTATGCAGCCCATCAGTCCGATATTGCCTCCGCCGAACACAAGTGAGATATTCCGTTTTGCAAGGCTCTTGCCGAGTTCCGATGCGGCTTCGAAATACGCTTTCGGTGAGTGGTTGCTTGAACTGCAGTATACGGTAACGGATCTGACCATGGGGAAGAAGTGATAATTGAATAATGGGTACCTCTAAAAACTTATTGCGCGTCTCGATTGCTGCGTTGGGTGGTGCTCGAAATCCTCACGTACAATCAGTACGCTCCGGTTTCTGCGCTCCATCCGCCTTGCACTCGAACCGCTCATGACACTTTTTAGAGGTGCCCTAATGAATATTGAAAAATGACTAATGTTTTTCGATTACGATGAAAAGTGACAAATCGGCTCGAGGATCAAGCGCCTTTATTTTCTCTCTCACAGTTCAACAATTCAACGCATCAACAAGTCAACAACTCTTTCATCTGTTCCTGGTGATGCTGTCATCGGAACGTTCGTAGACATAGGTTTTCGGTTCGGAGAGTTTCTGTACGGAAAAGCGTTCGGATGCACGTGTCCAGAACTCGGTGTCTTCCGCATAATCGAGATCTTCGAAACCGCCGAGCGAAAAGAACAGGTCTCGTGTCCCGAAAAGGGTTGCGCCCAGAATGCATTTCTGAATGTGAATTTTCCTCTCAGGATGATGACAGTCGGCAACATAGACATCGTCGTCACCGCAGAATCCTCCCGAGAGAAGATCGGTTTCAGGATGGGTTTCAAGGTAGCCGAAACGTGATGCAAGATGTTCCGGCAGGTAGTAATCGTCGCTGTCGAGAAAAGTAATATAGCGTCCGAACGAGGCCTGGATACCGGCGTTTCTGGAAAGGGCAGGCTTGCGGTTGGAGTGTTTCATGTAACGGATCGTATTATGCTGTTCCATGAATTCCGAAGCATGTTCAAAGGTATTGTCGGTACTGCCGTCGTCGACGATCAGCAGTTCCCAGTCCGTGAATGTCTGGTCGATAACGCTTTGCACGGCTCGGACGAGACGTGCTTCACGGTTGTAAGTCGGCAATATGATAGATATTTCGGGTATGTGGGAAAAGTTCATCTGTTCGCCCGGAATTATTGTTCACCGATGATCTGAACGAACACTTCGCGATCTCTTGAACGGTTGTCATGATCGATATAGACGATCTGCTGCCATGTTCCCCGTACCAGTTTTCCCTCGCTGACCGGCATTGTCACGCCGGGACCCATGAGCGACGCTCTCATATGTGAGAAGCCGTTATCATCTCCCCATGTTTCCGAATGGCGGCTGCGCTCTTTGCTGGAAATGAGTTGTTCAAGCTTTTCCCTGAAGTCTTCAACAAGAGCCGGCTCGAATTCCATGGTGGTTATCGATGCTGTCGAGCCTATCGCCGAGATATTGGCAATACCTTCTCTGATGCTCGATTCGCCGATAACGTTCTCGACCCTGTTCGTCAGGTCGATGATATCCGAGAACCCTTTGGTAGTGATCTGTATGATTTTGGAATAGGTCATAACCTGAAATTTTTTATCGCCAGGGCGCATACAAGCATACCGGCAACCAGAAAGTTCTGGGCAATTGCGTTGTAGCGTATATCCATTGTTTTTGGCGACCTGACAAGGCCGAACTGCAGATAAAACTGGGGAATGATGAGCAGAGCCACGATCAGGGCGAAAAGAGGCTGCCCAAGCATGAGCATATACACAGCTGCCATCAGCTGACCGAGATTGATCAGAACCGCTGCAATGATGGCTGCATTTTTATCTCCGAACACTACAGGCAATGTCCTCACCCCTATTTGCCGGTCTCCTTCAACTGATTTGAAATCGTTAATGGTCATGGTTCCCGTACTCGAAATGGTAAAAAGCGTGGCAACCACAAGCGAAGGAAAAAGGGATTGCAGGGTGAATTCCGGGTTATAGGCGATTTCTCCGGCAAGCCATGGGATAACGAGGTAGGAAACGGCTACAATGATGTTGCCGGCCCAGAGCCTTTTTTTGAGTTTTATGGGATTGGCGCTGTAGAGGTGTGCATTGATGATGCCGATAATCACGTACAGGGCTATCAGCGGATGTATCAGGTAGCCGACAAGCACCGAGAGCAATGACCATACGGCTATCAGGATTGTGGCGTTTCTAAGTGATATTTGGCCGTTCGGGATAGGGCGCCGCGGTTCGTTGATCTCATCCAGATCGCGGTCGAAATAATCATTGAGCATCTGGCAGGTTCCGCTTGCAAGCGGGCCGGTAAGCAGGATGCCGAGGAAGAACTTTATGCCGAGAAAATCCTGCCAGCCAAAGGCGCCACTGGCAACAGCGCCGCACAAGAAGCTCCAGATGACGGGAATCCAGGTGACAGGTTTCAGGAAGCGTATGAGCAGGGCGATTTTCGAGAGGTGTTCTGCCGATCTCTTTCCCGGAGAGATGAGTTTACGGACATTGAGGTCCCGCCGATCAGCGGAACGCTTTTTGAGGAAAAAATCGCTCACCCAGCTGTGTTTATGATGTTGTAAAAATAACACGTAAAGCTAAAGAACCGAACTGCATATCACAAATTCTACGTAGATTTTCTGCTCGGGACTCACCGGTTTCGCGGTAGGATAAAAAGGGGAGAGGAAATAAAAAAAGCGGCAGAAAAATCCAGCCGCTTTTTTCTATGAAAGAGATGCGAATAACTCCTTATCCCTGTACGATGCACTCTGCAGGGCAAACGGCTACACAGGCCTGCTCATCGAGACCTTCACACTCGTTGCAGGAGTTTGGATCGATAATATAGATATCGTCACCGGCTGAGATAGCGCTTGTCGGACATTCTGGCTCGCAGGCTGCACAATAGGTGCATTCTTCGGTAATGTAAAGTGCCATGTTACTTCCTCTCTAAGAGTTACAAGAAAAGATTAATTTAAAAAAGAACGCAATCCGTAAAACAGGAAGTTAATATAAAACTTTTTTGCTCCTGACAAAATCTGTTACTGTTGTCAGTCATAGAAACAGGAGAGGACGTTTCCTTCTGTGTGGAGGAGGGTCTTAAACTTTGAAAATACAATCAACGGGGCAGACCGCTACACATGCAGGTTCATCGAAATAGCCTTCGCAGTCAGTACAGACACTCTCATCGATAATATAAATGTCATCGCCTGCCGAAATGGCGTTTACCGGGCATTCCGGCTCACAAGCTGCACAATAGGTGCATTCTTCAGTAATTCTATGTGCCATGATCGTATGATTTTGGATTTATAACAAAACTGCTCCGGACGCAATGAATAGGTGCGTCTGTGAATGCTTAACAGTGAATGGCTGAACATAGTTCCGCACCGTTCATGACAATAAATAGAGATGCCTTGCGTTTTTAGTTAAGCTGCTCAGTCTTCCTGTTTTTCTTCTTCCTTTTCGTAGGCATCGATAATATTCCGTACAAGACGATGCCGGACAACGTCTGATTTGTCCAGAAATACGAAACTTATGCCGGAAATTCCCTGAAGAATTGTCTTTGCATTCATAAGACCCGATTCAATTTCACGGGGAAGGTCAATCTGCGTTACATCTCCGGTGATGATGGCCCTGGAGTTGATGCCGAGCCTGGTCAAGCACATTTTCATCTGTTTGTTTGATGCATTCTGTGCCTCGTCAAGAATGATGAACGAGTTGTTGAGCGTCCGGCCTCGCATGTAGGCGAGCGGAACGATTTCGATAATTCTCTGCTCGGTGAGTGCTCTGAGTTTCTCGGCGGTCAGCATATCCTGAAGAGCATCGTAGAGAGGTCTAAGGTAGGGGTCGATCTTCTGTGCAAGGTCGCCCGGCAAAAAACCAAGGCTTTCACCGGCTTCAACAGCCGGTCTTGCAAGGACAATTCTCTTGACCTGTTTTTTTTTCCACGCAGCAACGGCGATTGCAACAGCAGTATATGTTTTTCCGGTTCCTGCAGGCCCGATGGCGAACAGAATGTCATTATGTTTTGCTTCGGAAACCATTTTTCTCTGTCCGTTTGTCTTCGCCCGTACAGCGTAATCCTTTGCTGCGACAATAACGTCACTGTCAGTTGATGGGGCGTTTGGTCTTGAGGGAAGAGGGGTAAAGGCAAGACTGAGAAGGGCGTTCAGATCGCTTTCCAGTATTTCGCCGTGCTGGTCTGCCAGAAATCTCATTTCACCGAAAATCTGCTCGAGAAGTTTGATGTCATTTTCTTCGGCTTTGATCAGAAGCTTGTTGCCACGGGCTGTCAGTTGTGCTTCCGGGAATTCTTCTCGAATCTTTTTCAGCCAGGTGTCATGAGGGCCGAAAACAATCACAGGTTCGATTCCCTCGAATTCTATGAGTTTTTCTTTTAGCAAGCGATTGTTTGTTTTCAGTTATGGATTATGGTTGTCGAAATGCGGCGTTTCACTGTCAAGATAGTTGCCTACATAATCCCGTATCCCATCTTCGAGAGAAGCCATGGGCCGGGTGTAGCCATACGAGCTTAGTTTGTTCATGTCGGCCTGGGTGAAATACTGGTACTTGTCTCGCAGTGTTTCAGGCATCGGGATATACCGGATTTCCGGTTCGAGCCCGAGGGCGGAAAACGTTGCTGCAACAAGGTCCTTGAAGCTCCTTGCCCGTCCCGTGCCTGCGTTGAAAATACCGTTTACCGATCTGTTTTCAAGAAGCCACAACATAATCGCAGTGCAGTCTTTTATGTAGATAAAGTCTCTCATCTGCTCTCCGTGGCGGCAGTTGCTCCGGTGAGACTCGAAAAGCTGAACACTACCGCTATGCTTTATCTGATGAAATGCCTTGAAGACAACACTGCTCATATCGCCTTTGTGGTACTCATTCGGTCCGAATACATTGAAAAATTTCAAACCGGCGGCTTGTTTCAAAATGCCGGTTTTCAGTGCCCAGAGATCAAACAAGTACTTGGAGTAGCCGTACATGTTGAGCGGTCTGAATTGCTTCAGGTTTTTCTCGTCATCGTTATAGCCTTTTGCGCCGTCTCCGTATGTAGCGGCACTTGAGGCATAGATGAAACGGATGTTTCGGGAGGCGCAATGCAGGGCAAGTTCTTTGGAATAATTATAGTTGTTTTCCATCAGGAGCGACGCGTCTGTTTCAGTTGTTGCGCTTATTGCTCCCATATGGATAACCGTGCTTATTTCAGGAAGCCGGTTTTCGGCAAGCCATGAAAGAAATTTACCTGTATGGATAAAATCGCTAAAAGAGAGGCCTGAAAGGTTTTTCCATTTTCCGGTCGTGGTCGAACCAAGATCATCGACGATGATGATGTCATCTTTGCCGTTTCTGTTGAGTTCCCAGAGCATTGCGCTGCCGATGAATCCAGCTCCTCCGGTGATAACTACCATATAAGAATTGTGGGATTGAGTGGGTTGTATGGTTGTTTGTTGAAGTAAAATATATAAAGCCGGTGTTCATAAAACAAAAGGCCGTTCCTCTCGAAACGGCCTCTTTGCATGGAGTGGCGCATCATGCCGATGCTTTGAGCAAGCTGTCTTTAACAAGGAACTTACGCCCCCAGAAGAGCCATAGCCTTATGGTATCGACAGGGCGGTCCATGATTTCGGAAATCTGTTTGTGCTTGAGTCCCGATATTTCCGACAAAAGGACGGAGAGCTTGACGTCGGCAGCTCTTTCCCTGAGCTTTGCAAAAACAGAGGTTGCGGTACCGTTCCCGTTTTCATTCATGCCGAGTTCTGTATCCTGTCCATAACGATCGACGTAACAGCGTCTGAAGATTTTCAGGAGATCGGTTTCCTGAGTACTTATGTCTGCATTCAGGTAGGTGTTGTTGACAAGCTCGTCCGACGCTTTCTCGCTCCCTGTCATCCAGTAAGCAAGGCTGTATATATCGTTAAGTAAATCCAAAGGTGTTTTGTTTATTCTGATCATTATACCCTCCTTTAAACAGGATTAATTTTATCCTTTTTTAAGTTATGAAAAAAAAACAATAAATCAACCTTTTTTTGGATCAGTTTTCCAAAAAAGAGATATTCACGGGCATAAGGCTGGACAAAAAACTGTATTTTATCTTTTGATGAGTGGTTACAGGCCACGTTTAAGTTTCTCAACTGTTTATGGATAAAGACATTACCCGGCTTCTGAATCCG
Organism: Chlorobiales bacterium; assembly: GCA_022360275.1. Lineage (GTDB taxonomy): Bacteria > Bacteroidota > Chlorobiia > Chlorobiales > Chlorobiaceae > Prosthecochloris. Next base: position 3,196 of record JAKSDC010000169.1, on the reverse strand, counting down.
GGGCTGCGGCATATCGGGGCATACAGGGTTGAAGGCGGGCAGCAGGCGGATGTTAAACTGAACCAGAACGAAAGTCCTTTTGACCTGCCGTTATGGATGAAAAATGCCATACTGGATGAATTCAAGCATGAGGCATGGAATCGATACCCTGACATTCTGCCTTTCAGGGGAATACAGGCATACGCGGATTTTGTCGGTGTGTCTCCCGAATCGGTCATGATGAGCAACGGCTCCAACGAAATGTTGTATACCATTTTTCTTGCCTGTCTTTCAAAAGGGAGCAAAGTGGTGCTTCCCGAGCCGTCTTTTTCTCTGTATGAGAAGCTTGCCCTGCTGCTTCAGGCGGAGATCGTTGCCGTCCCCATGCGTGAGGATCTCAGGTTCGACGTCCGGGAAATCATTCGCAGGACAAGGGATGAGAATGCGGGTTTTATCGTGCTTTCCACACCGAACAATCCTACCAGTAAATCGCTTTCGCTTGAAGAAATACGCTGGATTTCGGCAGAAGTTAACGCAATCGTTCTTGTTGACGAAGCCTATGTTGAGTTTTCGAGAGAGGAGTCGGCGCTTGGTCTGCTGGCGGAAAAGCCCAACCTCATTGTGTTGAGAACCATGTCCAAGGCTCTCGCTCTTGCCGGTATGAGAATAGGTTTTACAATGACCAATCCCGAACTGATGGCCGAGATAGCAAAACCCAAAATACCGTTTACATCAAGCCGTCTGGCTGAAATTACACTCTGCCACGTGCTCGGTAATTACCGCCTTGTCGAGGAGGCGGTGACCTATATCCTCAAGGAGCGTGAACGAATATCCGCAGCTCTGAAAAAATTGAACGGGATAAGAGTGTTCGAAAGTGATGCAAACTTTATTATTATAAAGGTTTCAGACGCGAAAAAGGTTTTTTCCTTTCTCGCGGAGGAAGGGATTCTTGTGAGAAACGTTTCGGGTTATCCTCTGATGAAAAACTGCCTTCGTTTCAATATAGGGTTGAAGCAGGAAAATGACCTTCTTCTTGAAAAACTCGGGAAGCTGTCATGACGATGTCGTTTAGAAAACTGCAAGGTGACGAGATAGCACGTCCGAGTGTTAATGACTATGTCAGGATGGAAAAGCATCCTGTTATCGTTATGCTGCATAACATACGCAGTATGTACAATGTTGGTTCGGTTTTCCGTACCGCAGATGCTACGGCTATAGAAAGGATTATCATAACCGGGTATACAGCGACGCCGCCAAGAAAGGAGATTGATAAAACAGCGCTTGGAGCCCAGGAAAGTGTTCAATGGGAGTATTTCTCCCGTCCTGAAGAGGTTCTCGGGAAACTCAAAGATCAGGGGTTTACCATATGCGGGCTTGAAATCGCTGAAAACAGTACGCCTTACACAGAGGTCGGCATTGAAAACTTTCCGATGTGTCTGGTTCTCGGTAACGAAGTCGAGGGTATCGACAGTGAGGTGCTGCAATTTTGTGATTATGTGCTTGAAATTCCTCAGTTCGGGACAAAGCACTCCCTCAATGTTTCGGTCGCTGCAGGAATCGCACTTTATGAAATGGTAAAAATATTCAGACAACAACAGGTTCCGGTATTCAGGGAAATTTCTAAGTTTTAGCTGTTATGCTGCATTACAGAACATACAGGCTTACGGAAAACGATCCATGGGTGGTATTTGTTCACGGAGCTGGGGGGAGTTCTTCAATATGGTTTCTTCAGGTCAAGGAGTTCAAAAAGCACTTCAACGTATTGATGGTGGACTTGAGAGGGCATGGTAAATCGAAAGGTTTGTCTCTTTCTCAGAGGAGGAAGTACAGCTTTGAGAATATTACCCATGATATAATCGAGGTACTTGACCACCTGGAAATACAAAAAGCTCATTTTATTGGTGTTTCACTTGGAACCATATTGATCCGGCAGATCAGCGAGCTTGTTCCTGAAAGGGTATACTCGATGGTTATGGCAGGGGCAATCATACGCCTTAATGTTAGGCAACAGTTTCTTGTCGCCCTGGGTAACACGCTCAAACGTTTTGTGCCTTATATGTGGCTGTATAGTTTTTTCGCTTGGATAATCATGCCCAGGGCAAGGCACAAAAAATCTCGGCTGCTGTTTGTTAACGAGGCTAAAAAAGTTGCTCAAAAAGAGTTCATGCGGTGGTTCAAACTGACCTATGAGTTGAATCCGCTGCTTAAGTATTTCGAGGAAAAAGATACCGGTATTCCGACACTCTACCTGACCGGAGACGAGGATTACATGTTTCTTCCGGCGGTCGAGTATATTGTTCAAAGGCACAGCAACTCTTTCCTTGAGGTGATCAGGAATTCAGGTCATGTCTGTAACATCGACCAGCCAAAAGATTTTAACACCAGGGCCATATCCTTCATGCAGCGTAACTCGATATGCCCGACCCTTGTGCATGCGGGGGCAGGCCACCTCAGTTGAGCGATTGTTCGGGCATCCCCGGAGGGGCGGGGGTAATGTGGCGCTTCAATTCAGGGGCTGGCTGTTTTTCCTGTTGAAACGGTTCATTGTATGTTCAATGCCGTTTTCGATGAAGTCAAGTGCAGCATTGGCACATTCGGGAACAATGCTGTCGGCATTTTTCCGCTCTTCTTCACTGAACTTTCCAAGTACAAATGATGAATAGGAGCCGGAAGGGTGCTCTCTTCCTATGCCGATGCGCAGACGGGCGAAATCTTCTCTCCCAAGGCACCGTATGATATGTTTCAGGCCGTTCTGGCCTCCTGCGGAACCTTTTGCCCGCAGCCGTATTGAACCAAGGGATATATTGAGGTCGTCGCAGATGATGAGCATGTCACCGATACCGATTTTATAGAAGTTCATTGCAGCAACTACCGCGTGGCCTGAAAGGTTCATGTAAGTCATTGGTTTGAGCAGAATGACCGGTTCTCCGCGGTGGGTGACTTTTGCGTAATGAAAGTTTCCTTTTCCTGTTGTAAAGCCTGTTTGAAAGACCCTGGCAATTTCATCAATAACCTCGAATCCGATGTTGTGCCGCGTTTTTTCATGCCTTTTTTCAGGATTTCCCAGGCCGACAATGAGTTTCATGAAAATTGTTGAACTGTTGATTTGTTGAACTGTTTTCTTCTCGAGGGAAGGTTTTTCAACAACAAGACAGCTTATTGTAATACAAAGATTTTACAAATAAAAAAAGGCCCCGAAAAGCCGGGGCCCTACTCG
>JAKSDC010000202.1 GCA_022360275.1 Chlorobiales bacterium | reverse complement strand
CTTCCGGGCATCAGCCACAGTAATGCTGTTTTTAATGGTATCCTTGCCGATGATCGTTACTTCCTGCCCGGCTTTGAGGTGGGGTAGGTTTGTTTGTTCAATATCGGCACTGACAAAGGCACTCTGTCCGATTTCATAATTTGCGGCAAAATATTTACCGGTTCCGGATATGGATTGAGGCGTTTTTATATTCACCGGAATATCTGTTTTGTCGATTTTACCAGCCTCTTTTAATACTGGTCTGATCGCCTCATTGATAAGAACCCGATCATGATTGGCAGACGTAACAATGAGAGTATCTTTATAATCATCAGCCCGGCTGACAAAATCATTTACCAAGGCGCTTATCCGTTCCTGCTTGTCTGGAATTTCCACAATGTTTTTATGGCCGGATAAAAGATCAAAGGCATGGTTCAGATTCTCAACCTTGCCTTCTTGGTACTGTTTGATATGGTGGACGACCCTTTGCCCCAAAAGGGTTTGTTGCCGCAGCACCTCTTCCATTTTCACAATCTCAACCGCTTGGCGGTTTTGCAGTTCGGAAAAGAGTTTGCCGGCACTGATGGCAGGTAACTGTTTGCCGTCACCGATGAATACCACCCGGGCTTGCCGGGTGGTGGCTCGATCCAACAATTCTTTCATCTGAATACTGCCCACCAAACTGGACTCATCCACTATCTATAATTCCGGCTTTGACGAGCTTTTCGGTTTACCGTTTAAAAAACTGCTGATCGTTTCGGACTGAATACCGCTTTTGTCCTTCAACTCTTGGGCAGCTTTGCCGGTGAAGCCCAAGCCTCGAAGCGTGTAAGGGCTCTTTTCCGTTTGCATGATGTCATGAACGGATTTGATAGCTGATGTTTTTCCGGTACCGGCATCACCCTGGATGATAAGGAAACGGTCAGTAAAATTGAGGATGTGTTTGACCGCAGCTGTTTGTCCTTTGGTGAAGTAATCATAGCTTTTTAAATGGCCTTGGATTTTCTCCGCTGATAGAATCGCTTCGCCGGTATTTTTCCCGGACTTAAAACGATCAAAAACGCCTTGCTCTATTTGCATCATTTCCCGGCTGGTAAAAT
>JAKSDC010000201.1 GCA_022360275.1 Chlorobiales bacterium | reverse complement strand
TGTTTTTCCTGAAACGGCCGGATTTGGAAAAACGATCCTCTGGACGCAGGGCCCTGCTTGACGGCGAATTTTTTGAGGCGCGGCTCAATGCCGAAACTCTCTGGCTCTTCCCGGATATTCTGCGGGGTGTATTGCTCTATCGCGCAGTGACGCCCTGTATTGATGACGAGTATTCCGATCTTGCCTGGGCGCATGTGGCTGACGAGGAGCCCGGCAGCGAGCCGCTGCCGCTGGAGCATTACCGTGATTACGTGCTGGAGAATGCGGACTTCGGTCAAAGCGTGGTAGAGGAGAAGATGCAGGAACTGCAGCGGAAACTCGGCAAAGGTGCTCTCCGGGTGCGCAATCTCCCGAAGACCTTTAAGGAGATGAAGGCAGGACTGGAAGGCCGCGCCCCGTCCATGCAGACAGGGTTCGGCGATCTGGAGGCTGTATTGAGAAAAGGCTTGCAGGGGCAGCGTGATCTTGTAGATGAACTGGAGGCGGGCATACAGAAGATGCAGGAGAAGTTCGGCCATATTGCGCCGGTTAATTTCCAGGCGATAAAAAACGCCCGGGCAGCTATCGCAAATCTTGAAGGTACGCTGGACGAGGCTGGAAAAAAGCTTGCCGGAGTTGAGGAGCAGAAAAAGTCAATCCTGAAAAAGGCAGGTGAGCGTTTGAAAGTTTCATTCACTGCCGAGGAGCTTCGCGAGACTGGCATAGACCCCGATCATCTCGAAAAACCGGCAGAAATTTCCCCATTCCATGACCGCTGGTTTTCATTGGTAGTGCGGTGCAGGATGATGCTCAAAGCCGACAGGAAATCGATGAAACGGCTTTTGACGCTTGGTCTTGGCCGTGGTGTGGTGAGCCGCAACTGGCTCGGGTGGAACGAGCAGCCGCTGGTGTTTCCTTCGGACGGCAAGTTGACGGAACAGCTGACCTTTCCGGAAGGGCTGGTGATTCCCAGGTTCGAAGGTGCGGTTCTTACAGGGGTCACAGTCCGGCCGGAGCCGGAAACCGATCCTTCCCGTGCGGTTGTCGTGCCCGGCTCGGACGTGACGCCGCGCTTTCTGGAAGCGGCAATGGAAG
>JAKSDC010000193.1 GCA_022360275.1 Chlorobiales bacterium | reverse complement strand
TTATCTCCTGTTGCGGTCAATGCACCGGCATCATCTTCCTGGCAGTATTCTACGGACAAACTATTTACCGATGGCGCTTCCGGTCGGGCCTTAACCGTTATCATTGTACTTATTGGCAAATTGAGAATACCCATATGTTCCGCTACATCTCCAGGGACAGTGACCTGGATGTCATCGTCGCAAGTGGTAGGGGTCACTTTAACCGTATAGCTCAAACCGCCACCCGTAAAATCACTAAGCTTAGCATGGTCCAAACTGATGTCACCTACCGTAAAACCGGTTACATCCGTGGCAAACTCAAAGGTCATATCAAAAGGGCTTAAACTTTCAATTTCTGAAGGCGCACCTTCTATGGAAACCTGGATCCCCTCCGTGATGGATGCAAAGCCTGTCCATACAGCATCATAAGTAGTTTTGATACTATTGGCAGGGGTGCCTTTGGGAACGATCACATCGATTTCATCACGATTTGTAAAAGGGCTGCCGAGGGTTGGAGGGTTACTGCCCAGCATTATTAGCTCGGTCATTTTTGAAGGTGAACCAGGATGGGTAATAAAAGCATCGTTTCCTATACTGGCAACACTTGCAGGAATAGTCACGCTGGCTAAATTGTTTCTGCCAAAAGTATTTTCCTCGATGTCAGTAATCCCTTCGGGAATCTCCAAGCTGGACAGGTGACAGTTCCAAAAAGCACTACGCCCAATACTGGTCACAGTGGAAGGGATTACCAGGCTGCCCATGTTGCGATTGTCCTCAAAGGCACTAATACCTATATGGATGACTCCCTCGGGAATAATTACACCGGTCAATTGGTTCTCCGAAAAGGCATCTTGCCCAATAGTGTCAACACTGGCAGGAATGGTCACACTGGTCAACCCCTTTCCCCGAAAAGCGTTATCGCCAATAGCGGTCACCGCATAGTCGATATCTTCGTACTTGACCGTATCGGGGATGCTCACTGTGCGGCCTCCCTCAGTGTTATAGTCTATTGCCGTTACCTCTCTATTGGGGGTTATTTCAGTGATTCTGTAGGTGATATGGTCGACAGTGAACTCTTCATCGACCCCCACAATGGATTTGAAGCCTGTCCAGTCACTACTACTCAAATAAACATCCTTCTTGCCCCTGGGTACGATCACATTTATTTGGCCACGGTCTGCAAAGGTGTTTTCTTCAATGGACGGTGGGGTGGTCGCCCCTACAAAAATTGTATTGATGTTTTTGTCAGTACTATTAGCAAATGCCCATTGCTCAATATCGGTGACACTGGACGGAATAGTCACAC
>JAKSDC010000200.1 GCA_022360275.1 Chlorobiales bacterium | reverse complement strand
TTTGCCTTGTTGCAGACCACGCTCAGAAACTGGATCAACTCTTTGCCGAGATATTCTTCCAGTCCCTTGGGGCGCTGATTGCTGATGTCGATACCGGCTTCACGCATGACCTGAACCGCCATGGGATGGATCTCGTCCCGCGCTTCCATACCGGCACTGAGCGGCTCGAAACGGTCTCCGGCCATTGAGCGTAAAAATCCCTCTGCCATCTGGCTGCGGGCAGAGTTGCCCGTGCAGAGGAAAAGTACTTTTTGTTTTTTGTCCATGATTGTTCTTTTTCCCGGACAAGGCATCTTTAGCAGATGCGAAGCGCCGGTTTATTGGCATTTGAGTAACAAAAAAAGGTAGCTGTTTGCAAGGGTGTGTCATTGCACGTTTTGCAAAGGTTTTACATTGCACAGGGCGACAGTTCCGAAACCAGGTAGAGCAATTTTGTTTATACAGTTATTATCGTAAATTTACGATAAACTATAGATTATGCCAATGCAAAGAACGGGAAAGCGGATAGGCTACCATGATGAAGAGCTTGAAATTGCTCGTTTTGCAAAGGCGCTCAGTCATCCGGTTCGAATAAAGATATTGAGACTCCTTGAGAATCAGACCTGTTGTTTTACCGGAGAGATGACCGCCATGATTCCGATGGCCCAGTCCACTATTTCCCAGCACCTCAAGGCGCTCCATGAGGCGGGGCTCATACAGGGGGAAATCAATCCGCCAAGGGTGAAATATTGCGTCAACAGGGAAAACTGGGAAAGGGCGCGTGAACTGTTCGATCAGTTTTTTTCTGATAGCCCGAACGCTTTTTCCTGCTAATGCACGATCTCCGGACGTGTCTGTTGCTGTTTTTTTATATCGTTTATTTGCGATTAACTATTTAACGGGAGAAGTACATGAAAAGACATATCAAAGTGCTCGGCTCGGGCTGTGCTACCTGCAAACAGCTTGAATCGGTTGTTCGTGAGGTTATCTCAGCGTCGGGAATCGATGCGACAGTTGAGAAAGTTGAGGATATTCAACAGATCATGTCCTACAATGTTCTCTCAACACCGGTACTGGTTGTCGATGAGGAGGTCAAGTGTTCGGGGAGGATTCCCTCTCGCGAAGAGATTGAGGGGTACCTCTATTAATTTGTTGCGCACCATGATTACGTCGTTGGGCGGTGCTCGAAATCCTCATGTACTCTATGTACACTCCGGTTTCTGCGCTTCGTCCGCCTTGTACTCATGTCGCTCACGACAATTAATAGAGGTGCCTTGGAGTTTGGTTGATAACGAGGCGCCTTAATTTTGGCAGTATACACATCAGGATTATGAAGGAAAGAGAAAAAGGATCGCGGCAGGGTGGCCAAACCGGAATGTGGCTGAGGTATGCCGTTGTTTCTGCAGGGTTGCTGTTTCTGTACGGCTATCTCGAGCTGTTGGCTGAACTCATAGTCGGGCTTCTGGGATTAAGCCGTGACAATCATTTCGGCGAGGCATTCTACTTTTTTGTCTACGAGGTGCCAAAGGTGCTGCTCCTGCTTGTTGGGGTTGTTTTTGTCATGGGTGTTGTACACACCTTCGTTTCACCCGAAAAGACCAGGGCGATGCTTTCCGGAAAGAGGACAGGCGCCGGCAA
>JAKSDC010000029.1 GCA_022360275.1 Chlorobiales bacterium | reverse complement strand
GATGAAATCAGTTACGGTGGAGGAGGCCGAAAAAAACTCCGTGAAAACCCGGGCCTGAGAGACTGGTTCGGGTTGGCTCGTGAATTAGGCATGTCGGCCGCCCGTGCGCAGCGGGAAATCAGCTATGATGAGTTTGCGCACTGGGTCGCCCTGTACAGGATAGAAAAAGAAGAACGGGATAATGTGAGGAATGGTGGTTTTAACTGAGGACATACGGGTCAAGACGTTTGCAGCGTTAGCGTTATTGTGTTTTTCATCATGCAGTTAAGAAAGGTTTCACAAGCAAAATGGCAAGAAATAGCGATTTCGATTTTTCTAATAGTCTCTTGCTGCGAGATAGTTTTTTTTCAGCTTATGGTTTTGCTCTCGAAGGCACAAAAGAGGTTCAAGCAATTACAAGGTAAAGTAGGAGAAGATTGATGAGCGATCGTTATGACAAGCGTTATGAACTTGACTATGCTTTAAAAGGCGCTAATTTGGCCTTGTGTTTACCGAAGACTTTGGTAGAGTGGCTTTTAGCAGGAGCTGGTTTTTCTTTGGGGGCGATGGCTGGTTATGCTCGTGATTATTCGGACGCTATATCTCATATGCGTTCAAGGCACTATGACCCATCGGCCCATATATATCCGCCCGGAGGTCCTATCTATTATCCTAATCTTCCGCCTCCAGTGCATCCAGAAGAAGTTGTAATTACTGCGACGCCATATCCATCAGAAAAGGAAGATATATTAGATCGAAGCATCAAGTCCATAGAAAATTTTGAGGATGAATCTGATAACCTCAATAAAACCATTGATAATCTCAGTGCCTCAGTTGGTAAAAAACTGAACCCGAAGGTTAAAGACTTGGCGGACAACGTGGAGCAGTTTGATGAAGTTGCAAGCAAAGACCTTCAGTCCGGCAGGAAGCATATGTTGGGCCAGTTTGGGCTTGATGAGAACGCAATGCCTCTTGGTGGCCTGCCGAAAAGGGAAGAACTATTGGTTGGCGGTCAGGTACTGTCTGTGACTGAATCAGAGAAAAATAATATTGAGGGAATACAGGACGGTATCAAGGAGCAGGTAGGTGTTTTAAACAGTGTTGCGGATGGTCTCGACGTGGTTGGTTATGACCTGAAAGGTGTCGGGAGCTTTGCAACTGCCATAGAACAACTTACCCTTGCTTCAAAGCTTGGTGGCACAGCCGGTTTCGACTCGACAAAAGCTTATGTCGCAGGTTTTTCGAGTCTTTTCCAGGGTATCGGGGCCAACATTGGGGGTGGTGTTGGTTCAGCATTGAGCAGTATGGGCAGCATGGCGGCCAGTGGCGCTTCTATAGGCTCAGCTATAGCTCCCGGTGGCACAGGTGCTGTTGTAGGGGCTGTAATTGGCGGTGCTGTTGGCTTGATCTCGTCCATATTCGGCGGTGATGACGAGGATGAGCAAGAGGAAGCTGCACGTGAACGGATGCGGCAGCAGATTTATCAGGGCATGTTGTCGCGTTCGTTGTCAGGGGCTGGTCCTTACTCTCTCAAAATGCTGCGGGAAAGCGGCTGGAAGTACGGCAAGTTGAAAAAGCGGTTTGGGAACAAGGATGAAGAAGAGCTGATCAAGTATCAGAATCGTCTGGAACTGCTTGATGACATCGGAGCGTCGCTGGAGAAGATCGGTTCGCCGGAGATTGTGCGGAGCATTGATACGGTCAGGGCAAAGTATGAGTATGCAGCCAAAAGCGTGAAAGGTATGCTGGATATCGCAAGTGCGGAAATGACGGAAATTTCTGCCCTGGTTTTCGGGCTGACGGCGGACAATCTGGTCACTATGTTTGATTCGGCGATCGAGACAGCAGAAGATGCCGGCCACGCCGGTCGTTTAATCGCCGAAGCCTTGGAACTCCAAATAGTTGACAGCTTCAAGAAATTGGCGATCGGTCAGGCTATCAATGAGGCGGTAATGCCGATGCTGCAGCCTATCCTTAACGAGCTGGTCGCTGGAGCGTTGTCGGGCGGGCTTTCGCCCGGCGAGATGGCTGATCTGGTACTTCAAGCTCAGGAAATTGCCGCATCGGTTGAGCCTGCTGTAAGTGCTTTGTATGGAGCATTCGATGAAGCTGAAGTGCTAAACTATACGTACAGTTCAACCCCGTTTGAGACTCAAGGAAGCTTTAATGAACCGGTGATTAATGTTGATACGGGCGTTGCAAACGGGCAAAAGAATGACACTCAAGGAGATCGGCCGGTTCAGGTTGTGGTTCAGGTTGGAAACCATGAGTTCGAAACGATGGTGACGGAACTTGCTGATAATGTGTTTGTCAGAGCGGAGCGCAGGAAAGGTGTCGTCAACGCTCAAAAGGTCTTTGGGTAAAAATGTAAAACAGGAGAGAAATGGGTTCAAAATCAGACTATGCGGAAAACGCAACACTGAATAATCTGCTCAGCGGAACAGTTTACGTGGGGCTCACAACCGCAGCAAATGAAACGAACGTAACGGAGCCAACGGACACGGCGTATGCCCGTCAGGCTGTAACGTTTACCGTGACGGGTTCCAGCGCGGAGAACGATGCGTTGATATCTTTCCCGTATGCTACACAGAACAACGGTACGGTAAACATGGCCGTGTTCGATGCATTGACAGGTGGCAACCACCTGTACATCGTGGATATAACAAATGGTCCGTTTACCTATAACACGGATGAGAAAATAGAGGTTATGGCTGGAACGTTAACGATAACCGAAAGCTGATGTGGACGCTTGAATCATCTTGGCTGGAATGGATGGATTACCTCGAGTCAATCGGTGGTGAATGTGACGGACCGGAATTCTGTCGGGAATACGGTGATATCACTATTGCCGAGGGGATCAAAAAAAGCTCGACAGAGCACGGATTTCAGTATGCCTGGGCAGTATGGGTGTTTGAGAAGTCAAGTCCGGACACAACCAGTGCTGCTGTTCGTTACGACTTACTACGCCTGATTGTTGCACCTTCTGACGACTGTTCAATTGCCAGAGCCAGGCATATATATAGAAAGCTGGAATTGCTCAAACACGAAAAACAGCTGGTCTTGCAGACTGTGTTCCGGAACGGAGAAATTCGTTATGGTGATTTTTCTGATTCGGAGATCAGAGAGGGGAGGTGCTTGAATGGCTGATACAGGGCTTGTTCTCGTAGGTATGGGGGCTCATATAACCGGTTCCGGAGCAGATTGGTCAGCTGCGTCCAACATAACAGTAGAGGACAGCAGCCGTGCATATTCAGATATACCAAAGAATGATGGGTTGTCAGACTATTTGCGAGGTACGAACTGTTCATTTCCTGTCGTTCCATCTTTCTCGACAATAGAAGGTATTGAGGTTCAATTTGAAATTCAGGCTGACGGTAGTGTCAACGATATATATGATGAGTTCATTTATCTCGTTGAAAATGGCAGCATTATCACAAACTGTCAGAGCAAAGCATTACCTGATGATGACTGGCCTACATCTCCGCAAACACGTACATACGGTGGTCCTTCGGATACATGGGGGTGCAGCTTAACCCCTGCTATCATCAATAGTCCTACGTTCGGAGCGCAGATAATGGCTCAGAACAAAGACAATACCGGAGCAAGAGAAGCCAGAATTTTTTGGATGAAAATTCGGGTGTACTACACTGGTGGCACGACGTATCAGGCTGAAGGAACGTCAGCAGGTTCAAGTGGCGCTGCTATACCGGCAAAAATTTCCCGAAAAGTGATTTGTGAAGCATCAGGATCTGGAAGCGCTGATGCAACTACAATACAGGTTGACTCTGCTGATGGCGATGGTTCGGGATTGCTTCTCTTAATCAAGCATGATGGTGTAATGTACCGGTATGGTATTAAAAATCAGGCGTTGGCTGCTCAATGGCATGGGACTATCATGGAAGTCGATCCGGTTAAGCTTTCGTTGCCGACGAGGCATGGTGGTTTTTTACGGGTTTCCGCAGGACAGGTGAGATTTGTTCCGTCTGCATTCGGAGGGGTTAAGCCCTGGAGTATCGATGTCTGGCCGCCGCCAAAAGAGCTGGACGCTATTTTTCGATGCAAGTCAACCGACCAACAAGGTGCAACCAAGCTTTTTGAGGGCAAGTTGTACAGGGAGTCGGTTTCTGAAAAGGATGTGGTCTATGACGTTTATATCCCGTCATATACGGAAACGATCGGGGCAGGCGTATCTTTGGGCTCCTGGTCAACAACCGGTTCCACATTGATCAATTTTTTTGAAAAGGTATGCGATGTTCTCGGGTTGACGCTTGACAATTCAAAGGCAACCGCAGATCCGCCGGCTTTGAGCCATAACCTGAGTAATGAACGTTTGGTGATAGATCTTGCTTCTGACGTTGCTGCGTTCTGCTGCCATCTGTTCTGGATTGCCGGTGGCATATTGTATTTACAAGACATGAGTGTAAGTAACGGCACCTTGAGTTTAGAAAATCCAAATGATTTTTTCCGTTCGCCGGCTTATACCGATGAAATCCCGGTCAATCGGGTTGTGGCTGGTGCTCATAAATTTGAAGGTACAGAGTATCCGTACGGCGTTGACTATACCCTTTCGGCGAACTATACCACTAATGACAGCCAGCTTCAGGGGATTTATGAGCTGGTTAACGGTCAATGGGCTGAAGTGTCGGTTCCGGCAGAAAGTGGATGCGGGGAGTTTGTGCCTAGCAAGCAGGTTACCTTGCATGATGCCAGACTGACTGTTCCAAGCGAGACAATAATCAACATGCGTGCTGTCAGCTACGATTTTATTAAATCGAGTGTCAAAATAGCCGGGCACTGCTTAATGAACGAGTTATGAAGGTAATATTTAACGATAAAATACTAAGTGTCAGCCTGATGGCTGGAACGGAAGACACAGAATATCCGGTAGAAAACGTACAGAATGAGTATCCCCGCAAGCCTTTTCGGGCAACCAGCCAAAGTGTGACAATAAGAATTGCTGAGTCAGGTGATGCGGAAGCCATCGCAATGTTTTCAACAAACGCTGATAATGTAACGGTGATTGTTGCAGTCGGGGTGAGTGTTGTTTTCGGGATCGATGAAAACGGTGAAACTGTTGTGGCCGGTTCTGATGAGACAGGGGCGGCAATCGGACTGACAGATCGGGGTGAGCAGCCGGAAACGGTAGAGTATACCTATACAAAAGAGAATGAGAACAATGGTGTGATCTGGATACCCTTGTCGTCCCACGGCATGCAGCGTACGCTTGATATTGTTTGTGAGGTTTTGGAGGGCAGTGTGGAGGTAGGGGTTTTAGCCGCCGGCGAAGTGTTGCACTTCAGAGATATGGAACGGGAATCATATCAAAACTCACCGCGTGATTTTAGTATTGAACAGGAACTGCAGTCGGGTAATCCCTATTATGTCGATCTCGGGCGTACTCGAGTCATCCCGTTTTATGTCTTTATGTGGGGCTCTGATGGTGATGATCCGTCTGGTTACAATACGTGGAGAGAATTTTATTACAGGTATCTTTTTCCGTTTGGGCGAAAGCCGAAAGCATGGTTGCTGTCTGAACGGCTTGATCCGGCCCATTATGCGATGTGGGGAAGGGTGGAAGAAATGCCTAAAACTGTTATGCGGGGGTCACATATGCTTGTTTCAACAACAATTAGGGAGATAAACTGATGAGTAGAGGGATTGCAATTTTCAAACTTACGGGTCGTACAGGTGGCTCTGTTGACAAACTGGATAGTATTGATGGCAACACAGGTGGACCGGGCGGCACGCCGTTACAACAAGGTGACCTTGCATTTGTGATTGATGCCGCGCTTGACGTTACCCATGTTTATGAACTGGATGTCGATTCAGGTCAAGCTGAAAACGATCCGTATGTTATCACTCCGGACAGCAATGCGGGTGATAAACGCTGGAAGTTGAAACCTGGAAAGTATCTTGGCGATGCTGAAGCTGATTCGCTTACTATGTCAGGAGTACGGTCTTTGTCGGTTGGTGGAGTGTATGGCGGTAATACTCCTGTAGGAGCGATGCTTGACTGGTCGACGAACACAGCCCCAAACGGCTGGTTGATATGCGATGGGAGTGCAGTTCCTCGGTCTACTTATAATGATCTTTTTGCAGTAGTTGGTACGACGTTTGGCAGCGGCGACGGGTCGTCTACATTTAATGTGCCGGATTTCAAAGGAAGGGTTGCCATTGGTCGTGATTCAGGCGATGGTGATTTTAACTCTCTCGGCAGATTAGGTGGTGAGAAAGGACACCTACTGATAACCGAAGAGATGCCGAGCCATAAACATGATTTATATGGTGATGATGTACATGATGCTGATTCTAATTTAAAAGGTATATATCAACATACTGATAGTGGCTACAACGGCATTGTTGGATATAGTGGTGGTATATGGGGTTCTGCTGATCCTGAAGGGCGTGAATATATTGCTAATACGGGGGGCAGTCAGCCTCATAATAACCTTCAGCCTTATCTTGTAGTCAACAAAATTATCAAGTATTGATGCACACAATGGGACGCAGTATGTGATAGGCTTTTAATGTGCATTATACGAAGCGCGCGGCGTATTTTTACGCCGCCTTTTTTATTGTATACTTGAGGGAGCAATATTTCTACAACCAAGTGAGAAAGTTTCTACAACCAGGTGCGTCGTTACAGTATCAAAAAGGAACAGGTATGAAAACAAAATCATGGTTTTTCACTATGGCTTTTTTTGCAATGCTAACCTTGGGCGCATGGTCATCAAAAGGGAAAGTACCTTCCGCAGCCGAGGGGGAAAAGCTGTTCAATGATCCGCGACTTGCAGGTTCCGTAAATGCTTCGAGCTGCGCAACCTGCCATCCCGATGGGAAAGGTCTTGAAAGGGCTTTTGAGAATCCGGAGCTGATTTCGGTTATCAACGCCTGTATTGCCGGCCCACTTGAAGGGCAGCCGTTGCCGGAGGACTCGGCGGAGATGCAATCGCTGAAAGAGCATGTTGAATCGCTTGGAGGAGAGTAAAAGAGTGGGACAGGTGCAACGTATCAGTATCTGCGGGTGCGGGTGGCTGGGACTGCCTCTGGGAAAATATCTTGTTGAGAAAGGGTTCAGCGTCAAAGGATCGACCACCCGGAAGGAAAAGTTCAATGCTCTGCGGGAAGCGGGAATTCAGCCGTTCCACATATCGATTGATCCCGCACTTTCAGGGGACGATCCGGCAGCGTTTCTCCAGAGCGATATTCTCGTGATAAACGTTCCGCCCGTGCGGAGGCCGGATATCGTTCACTATCATCAGCAGCAGATTGCTTCATTGTTGACGGCCGTAAAAGCTTCTCCAGTTCGGCATGTGGTTTTTATCAGCTCGACATCGGTCTATCCTGCACTCAACCGTGACGTGAAAGAGGAGGACGCAGGCAATCCCGACTCTGCGTCCGGCGAGGCGTTGCTCGGTGTCGAAAGGATGTTGCTCGAAGAGCCGTCGTTCGGGACAACGGTTCTGAGGTTTTGCGGCCTCATGGGGTATGATCGCAGTCCCGTGAAGTTTCTCGGCAGAATGGCTTCTCTCAATAATGCAAATCAGCCGGTTAATCTTATTCATCGTGACGATTGTATCGGTATTATCTTCGGAGTGATCCGTCAAGGTGTCTGGGGGGAGGTTTTCAACGCCTGTTCTCCGGGACATCCGTTGCGCAAAGAATACTATGCCAAAGCTGCTGCGCTTTCCGGCAACGAGCTGCCTCCTTTAGCTGATGAACAGAGCGGTGCTCCTTTTAAAATTATCGACAGCAGCAAGCTCGAACGGGTTCTCGGTTACCGCTTTCGGGTTCCTGATCCGCTCGACCTGCCGGAAGATTCTGGACAGAAAAGGAATTAATGAAACAATTCTATCACCATGCTTCGTAACATCGTCTTAGCATCAACGCTGGTGTTTTTTTCTCTTCCTCTCCATGCGGCTCATCCGCTGATTACCGAAGACACTGAAACGCAGGGAACCGGTAATTTTCAGATTGAAATAAACAGTGAGTTCGCCGATGAAGACGACGATGCTCTTGGGGAAACCGCAGGTGAAGTGGCTGCGATTCTCTCGTATGGAGTCGCTGAAAATATCGATTTTATTCTCGGGATGCCTTATGCCTGGTATACGGTTAAAGAAAATGGGGCTACCGTTGCTGAAGCAGATGGGATCGGAGATCTCTTCTTCGAGGTTAAATGGAGGTTTTTTGAATATGAAGATCGGGGTCTGAGTGCCGCATTGAGGCCTGCGGTTTCTTTCCCGACAGGAGATGAGAAAAAAGGGCTTGGTAACGGCAAGGTTTCCGGAGGAGGGGCACTGCTTGTTTCCAAGGAAGGGGTTCTGGGCAAACTGCATCTCAATCTGGGGTATACGCGCAATGCTTTTAGCCTGGATGAAGACGGCATGTTTCTTCAAAAAGACATCTGGCATGCCTCGTTTGCAGGTGAGATCAACGTTACCGCCGATATGGTTGGAGTCTGCAATGTCGGTGTGGAAACCAACCCTGAAAAAGGGACGGACGATCACCCGGCCTTTATTCTCGGCGGTCTGATCTATTCGATAACCAGTGACTTTGACGTCGATGCCGGCGTCAAGTGGGGGTTGAGCGACGCGGAAACCGATACTACCTGGTTGACGGGGATAGCTTTGCGGTTCTGAGGTGTCCTATGTTATTTGACAGTAACGGGATGAATGGTTTTGCAGGTGGAGGAACATAACAAGGGCATACGGACCTTGCGTTATGTGATAACCGGAGGGCCCGGGAGCGGAAAGAGCACGCTGCTCGATGTTTTGAGTGAGCGGGGTTCCTGCTGTTTTGAAGAGGTTTCGCGGCGTCTTATAAAAGAGCAGGCAGTGCTTGATAACGGGATCATGCCTTGGAATGATCTACCTGCTTTTGCGGAACTGGCTATTGAGGCTATGGTACAACAATACCATATATCGCAAGAGGTGGAAGGTCTCTGTTTTTTTGATCGCGCCATTCCTGATGTTTTTGGGTATCTCAAGAATAGCGGGTTTTCTGTGCCGCCGGAATATAGGGCTCTCCTTAAGGAATGTCGTTATCAGGACGATGTCTTTGTTCTTCCGCCCTGGCCTGATATTTTCGAGCAGGATAACGAGCGCCCCCAGACATATGAAGAGTCGGTTTCGCTTTACCATGCGTTATGTGATGCCTATGATTCGTGCGGTTTCACACTGCATCATGTCCCGAAAGGTTCAGTTGAAAAGAGGGTAGGGTTTATCGAGTCGTTTGTAGCCGAACAAAAAGGTGCTATAAAATGAATTCCAGGTCATAGCTGCCCTCAATGGTATCCAAAACAAAGGTTTTCAATTCATCGAGAAAGCTCAGAAACTTCTGAGGGTCAATTGTTCTCCAGTATGCGGCGGCTACAGGGGTGTCATGCCATCCGAGGAGCGCTTTTTCCTTTTTTTCGGGATCTATCTTCTGTGTGGCTTCCTTGAGTATCAAAAGCATCTTTTCAAGCTGGCTGTGATGCAGAAAGGCTTCGTCCCAGCTGTCTAGGCCGTGCCCTGTTTCTGAAACAAACGGCAAGTCATTCAGGGACTCGACGATACCGAAATGAAAAAGGGCAGAGTGGTCGTGTGCCGATATTTCCAGCGTACCGTAAGTGTGATAGTCATTGTCGGTGAGGAGCACCTGGTTTATTTCCCCACTCCTGTAAATGGAGAGCTGCCGGTGTGCCGGGTTCGCGTCGTCTATGAGAATATGGGTTGTTTCCATTTCTGAAAACAAGTCAAAATTCAAAAGTGAAAAGTCAAAAAAAGATTACCCAGTTTGTCGGGATATGATACTGTAAAATGCTTTTACCAGCTACATGCCGATTCCTTTTCTTGTCACTTGTTTCTCGTCATTTGTCACTGCTTCGGGGATAGAAACCTTTAGCAGGGCGTTTCTGTTTTCCTTAAAGTTAATTGGTTTTAACCGGCTATCTTTATATAATTAATTTGGCACTGAGTTAAGCGTCAAATTTCCCCTGCCGTGCCGGAATTTTCCGATGGACGGGTTTGATTCGGGTGAGCATGAACAGGTTGCGAAGTGGTGTATTATGCGTTGGAAAAAGCCCTTACTAAAACATTTACTAATAAAGCACGAGAATGGACGGAAACTTTTCGAACAGAGTACAGGATGTCATCCGTCACAGCCGTGAGGAGGCTCTCAGGCTGGGTCATGACTATATAGGAACGGAGCACTTGCTTTTGGGCTTGATCAAGGAAGGAGAGGGCATTGCGGCAAGAATCCTTAAAAACCTCAATATAGACCTTTACAAGCTCAAGCAGAAAATCGAGGAGAGTACCCACCAGAAAGTGGCGGCTGCGCAGATGGGTAACGTCCCCTTGACGAAGCAGGCTGAAAAAGTGCTTAAGATAACATACCTCGAGGCAAAAATCTGCAAGTCGAACATCATCGGTACAGAGCATCTTCTCCTTTCTATTCTGAAGGGCGAGGATAATGTTGCTGCGCAGATTTTGGAGCAGTTCGGGGTTTCCTATGACGCTGTCAGGGATGAGCTGATGACGATAACAAGCGGTAAAAGCGAATCGGGGGAATCTTCGATGGAGGGGGCGTTCTCATCATCAGGTTCGGAAAAGTATTCGAAAAAAACCGAATCGAAAAGAGGTGAACGTACGAAGACTCCTGTGCTTGACAATTTCGGCCGGGATATCACAAGGCTGGCAGTGGAAGACAAGCTTGATCCGATCATCGGCCGTGAGAAAGAGATCGAACGTGTCGCGCAGGTGCTGAGCCGGAGGAAAAAAAACAACCCCGTATTGATAGGTGAACCGGGTGTCGGTAAAACTGCTATTGCCGAAGGTCTTGCGCTGAAAATCGTCCAGCGTAAGGTGTCGAGAATTCTTTATGACAAACGGGTTGTCGCTCTGGATCTTGCCGCGCTTGTGGCCGGTACAAAGTACAGAGGGCAGTTCGAGGAGCGGATGAAAGCGTTGATGAACGAGTTGGAGCGTTCACGTGATGTTATTCTGTTTATCGACGAGCTGCATACCATTATCGGCGCGGGCGGAGCATCAGGCTCGCTTGATGCAAGCAACATTTTCAAACCGGCACTGGCAAGGGGCGAGCTGCAGTGTATCGGTGCAACGACGCTCGACGAGTACCGCCAGTACATCGAAAAGGACGGAGCGCTTGACAGGCGCTTCCAGAAAATCATGGTTGAACCGACCACGGTGGACGAGACCGTTCAGATTCTGCACAACATCAAGGGCAAGTACGAGGCTCATCACCATGTGCGGTATGATGACGATGCAATCGAAAAATCGGTAAAACTTTCCGAACGGTACATCACCGACAGGTATCTGCCTGACAAAGCTATCGATGTGATGGACGAGGCCGGGGCACGGGTACATTTAAGCAATATCCACGTTCCCAAAAATATTCTTGACCTGGAACAGGCTGTAGAAGAGATCAAGGCTGAGAAAAACCGTGTTGTGAGGATGCAGAACTTCGAGGAGGCTGCAAAGCTTCGTGACAAGGAGAAGACGCTTCTCGAGTCTCTTGAGCAGGCAAAGCTGGAATGGGAGGAACGGGCAGCCGACACGGTTTATGACGTAACGGAAGCTGATATCTCATCGGTTGTTGCCATGATGACGGGTATACCGGTTATCAAGGTTGCGCAGTCCGAGTCGAAAAAGCTGCTCAATATGGCCAGTGAGCTGAAAAAAGAAGTAATCGGGCAGGATGAGGCTATCGATAAGATCACCAGGGCTATACAACGGACAAGAGCAGGACTCAAAGATCCGGCAAGGCCTATCGGTTCTTTCATATTCCTTGGTCCGACAGGGGTCGGCAAAACCGAGCTTGCCAAGGCGCTGACCCGCTATATTTTCGACAGCGAAGATGCCCTCATCCGTGCTGATATGAGTGAGTATATGGAGAAGTTCTCCGTCAGCAGACTTGTCGGAGCACCTCCCGGCTATGTCGGGTATGAAGAAGGGGGACAGCTCACAGAGAAAGTCCGCAGAAAACCATACTCGGTTGTGCTGATCGACGAGATTGAAAAAGCACATCCCGATGTGTTCAATATTCTGCTGCAGGTGCTCGATGAAGGTGTCCTGACCGACGGGCTTGGCCGCAAGGTGGATTTCCGCAACACGATCATTATCATGACGTCCAATATCGGCGCCAAAGATATCAAGAGTATCGGAAGCGGTATGGGCTTTGCCTCCGGTGATGCGGCTGAAAGCAGTTACAAGTCGATGAAATCGACGGTAGAAGATGCTCTGAAAAGGGTATTCAATCCTGAGTTTCTGAACCGGATTGACGATACCATTGTGTTTCACCAGCTTGAAAAGAAACACATCTTCGAGATTATCGACATCATTGCGGGCAAGCTGTTCAAGAGGCTTCACGAAATGGGTATCGAGGTCACCATCGATGACAGGGCCAAGGAGTTTCTTGTCGAAAAAGGATATGATCAGAAGTTCGGAGCAAGGCCTTTAAAAAGGGCAATGCAGCGAAATGTTGAAGATTCTCTTGCCGAAGAGATGCTGAAAGGAAGGTTTCCGGAAGGAAGTACCGTCAGGATTTCATACGATGAAAAGAATGACAAGCTGAAGTTTACCAAAGCTGCAGATACTTCAAAAAAGAACAAGCAAAAGGCGCCGATCGATGAAGGATTGACGAACGGCAAGGATTAGTAAGGAAAAAAACGAGGCTGTCTCGTAAGAGCAGTGAGTTATCTCTTTCAGTCATCCCCGGGCCTGCCCCGTGAAATCAAAGCATCTATTTCACAGGGCGCGACCAGGGGATCCGTTTTCCAGTCAACGTCAGTATGGATGCCCCGCATCAACCCTGTGTAATAAGAAAGGATATTTTTTTCTCATCTTACCAGGATCCAGACTGGGTGGGTATGTGGTGCCGAAGGCGGGAATCGAACCCGCACGTCCATTGCTGAACACAGGATTTTAAGTCCTGGGCGTCTACCAGTTCCGCCACTTCGGCGATGCGCTGCTGCGTAAATGGACGAGCAATTTAATATCTTCAGGGAAAATTTCCATTTACTTTTTATTGCTGAAATGATCGAAACCGCCGAGCGTTTTCATGTCAATGTTCATGCCGTAAATATCAGTGAGTATCAGCCCGTCTTCTTCTGGGGTTATTTTGCCGATAATACTGATATCCGGATGTGATGCTATAGCGGAAAACTGTTCTGGTTTCAAGGTGAAAAGAAGCTGGTAATCTTCTCCTCCGCTCAGTGCGTAGCTAACCGCGTCTTCCTGAAACTCATCGGCGATATGCCTTGCTTGTGAAAGGATAGGGATACGGCTTTCTTCGATGTATGCCCCGACTCCTGAACGTTTGCAGATATGGGCAAGATCGGAAGCGAGGCCATCCGATATATCTATCATTGACGTTGGAACGATGCTGTGCTTATGAAAAAAATCTATGATATCAACGCGTGCTGACGGGAGAAGCTGCTGACGTATGGCTTCACTATACTCTTCGAGATCGCTCATGATATCCTTGTCGTAAGTTTCCCCATGCTTGAGGTGTTCCAGCATGACATCTTTTTCACGCATGAGTACCCGGAGGCCTGCGGCGGCTCCCCCGAGAGAGCCTGTTACGCAGACAAGGTCGCCTGGCCGGGCACCTTTTCGATAAGATATTTTTTCCTTTTCGGTTTCACCTGCGACCATAACCGATATGGCAACTCCTCCCGAGGATGCCGATGTGTCTCCGCCTGCCAAGGCAGTGCTGTACAGCCTGGCAGCTTCACTCATGCCACGGTATACCGATTCGACAAATTCAACCGATGCTTTTTGAGGAAGAGCGATTGAGACCAGTGCATAACAAGGCTTTGCGTTCATGGCGCAAATGTCGGAAATGCTGGCGCTGAGAGATTTGCTCCCGAGATGCTGAAGCGGAGTTGTAAGCAGATCGAAATGAACATGTTCAAGCAACAGATCGGTTGTTGCAACCTGGACAGTGGAGGGGGACAGCTCATATACGGCACAGTCGTCCCCGATACCTTTGATGAGTCTGGGTTTGGTTTCGCAGGTCGGAGCGACAATCGAGGCTATACGCTCTATAAGACCAAATTCACCGATATCGGAAATAGGTTTAAAAGACATTTTCAGTAAATTCAAATTCTTGGTGGAAAAATCGGTGCAGCGCTATTGTAGGTAACATAGACAATTTGTTTTTCATATGAGTTTTTTTGACAAGTTAAAATTATCACGGCTCAAAGAAGGGTTGACAAAAACCCGTGAATCAATTCGTGACAATATATCCAGGATCACTCAGGGAAGAACTGATATTGACGAAGAGTTTCTCGAAGAACTTGAGAACATCCTCATTGCGGCAGACGTAGGTGTTGAGACGACGCTCAGTATAGTCGATCGGATCACCGAAAAGGCGGAAAAGGAAACCTATCGTTCTGAAGACGAGCTGAACAGGATGCTGATGCAGGTGATGGAAGAGATGCTGCTCGATATGCCGGAATCGCATCCCGTGGATTTTGATGTTATTTTGCCGGCGAAACCCTATGTTATTCTTATTGTGGGGGTCAACGGGGTAGGCAAGACAACCAGCATTGCCAAGCTGGCTTATAATTATAACAAGGCAGGGAAAAAAGTGATCATCGCAGCGGCAGATACGTTTCGTGCCGCGGCTGTGCAGCAACTGCAGATATGGGCTGACAGGGCAGGGGTCCCGATGGTCAGTCAGGGACAAAACGCGGATCCGGCTTCCGTGGTGTTTGATGCCGTCAGTTCCGCCGTAGCGCGGGATGCCGATGTTGTTCTTGTCGATACTGCCGGCAGGCTGCACAATAAGTCCCATCTCATGGAGGAACTTGCCAAAATCATGCGGGTAGCGAAAAAGAAAGTCCCTGATGCTCCTCATGAAGTACTGCTGGTTCTCGACGGGACGACCGGTCAAAATGCGGTATTACAGGCCAAGGAGTTTACAAAGTGTGTCAACGTAACCGGTTTGATCGTTACCAAGCTTGATGGAACGGCGAAAGGCGGAATTGTGCTCTCAATATCGAAAGAGCTCGAGCTGCCGGTAAAATATATCGGCGTTGGAGAAAAAATAGATGACCTTCAGATATTCGACCGTGAAAAATTTGTAGGGGCAGTGCTTGGAAGATGAGACATTGAGAAAATGATTGAAACGTTTCAAAAGCGATGCCGGTTCCGACACCGATGTATGAAAGGACTCATGAAAAGATAACGGGAGGAAAGTAACCCGTTACTGGTTGCTTGTCACTTGTCACGCTTCTTTCCTGAGCAGTGCAGGTATTTTTTTCTCAAAGGCGAAGAGGCATGAATCGAGGTTCCTGACGCCGAGAAGGTGGGTGCTGCTTCTGACATCTCTGGCGCCGAGTCCTTGGGCGACGACAAACGTTTCGTCAAGCGAAGCAGCAAGGTTTGACAGGGCTGATTCCAGTCTGTCAGGTGAGCGAATGATAAGGACGCTGACAATTTGGGCATCTTGACTGTCAAGCAGATAGTCGATGTGCCAGTGAAGCTTTTTCCCGGCGGGAGGATGTAACCCCTGCGTGACGAGGTTGTTTTCCTGGAAAAAGCGGATCATTTGAGCCCTTATTTTGTGAGGTGCTTTTCCGTTTGAACGGGACGCATGACGAACAAGGCGGCGTGCCAGAGGCATAGCGGAGGAACTGTTGCCAAGGGCGGAGCCGACGTACAGATAGAAACCGGGCTCAAAAGGAATGCTCGTACCCTGGAGAAATTTCCCGAAAGCGAGGCTTGATTCCTTTGAAAGGTGTATGAAAAGTACATAAGCTCCTTCGCGGGAGTTATTTCCGAAACATGTTATCGGCATGGTTGAAGGGATTAGGTGTTTCTTATCGGGGAAAACTACATGTTTTTGAACTATCGGGAAAGAAGGCATGGCTGAAGAGCGGGATGCTCGTATCTACAAAGAGCGCCGTTACGAGATGGTCGAACAGTTAACGCGCTACGGGATAACCAATTCCCGGGTTCTGGAAGCGTTTCTTTCAGTTGAACGACATCTTTTTTTCAACCCGGAAGACAGGGATTATGCCTATGATGATTGTGCTTTTCCAATAGGATGCGGACAAACCATTTCACAGCCTTTTACCGTCGCCTATATGACGTCGATGCTTGTGGAACGATGTCCTGCGGGTAAAGTTCTCGAAGTTGGAACGGGTTCAGGCTATCAGGCGGCGATTCTCGATTGTATGGGGTATTCTGTGTATACCGTCGAACGGATCCAGGAGCTTTTCGAACGGTCTTCCCTGATTTTCAGCATGCTTGACCTGCATATACACCAGCACCTTGGTGACGGGACGCTCGGCTGGAGTGAGCATGCTCCCTATGGTGGTATCGTTGTAACTGCCGGTGCTCCCAAACCGCCTCCAGCACTTCTGGAGCAGCTTGCGGATAAAGGAGCTATGGTTATTCCTATTGGAAATAGTGCGGGGCAACGGATGACCGTGATAACTCGTAGCGGAAACTCAATGAACCGTGAAGAGTTTCATGCATTTGCGTTTGTCCCTCTGATCGGCAAAGAAGGATGGGAGGATGAGTGAGGTATGGGTTGTGCTGAGTGTTGAGCAGCGAGTAGTTAATGTGTCAAGCTGCTAATCGGAAATATTAGAAAGTTTTGTTCGTAATAACCAGAAAACTGTGTTGAAATGGGAGTTATAACAAGGATACGGGAGAAGCTGCATTTTGTTCTCTATGCTTTAATGGCGGCATTTCTTGCCCTTATTGTGTTTGAATGGGGAATGGATTTCAGTGGCTTTTCCGGGGGAGGGGCTCTTGCCGGAAAAGTTAACGGAAAACCGATCGAATATCGACAGTATGAAAGAGTGTACGACGGCCTGGTCGATAATTTCAGGCGCCAGGCTTCACAGGCGGAACTGACAGACGTGCTTGAAAGAGATCTTCGTCAAAGAGCCTGGGATATTGTTGTTAATCAGGTCATTCTCGAAGAGCAGTTTGAAAAGTACAACATCCGTGTCAGCGATGAGGAGATCCTTGCTGCGGTTGAAAGTGACACTCCCCCGATGGTGATCTTTCAGAATTTTTTTGACCAGGAAGCAGGTTCGATCGATCGTGAAAGACTGGAGAAAGCAAGAATGGCTCCTGAGAACAAGGATATCTGGATAAGGATAGAGGATATTATACGGGGCGAACTGATGGAAAAGAAACTCCAGCGGACTCTCAGGGGAATGGTCAGAGTTTCCGACGCTGAACTCGATGCCCTTGTCGAACGGGAGTTTGGTGCGTTTTCAGTTTCTTTTCTCCCGGTTTCCTATAGCGTAGCTGGCAATGATACGCTTTTTACGGTTACTGACGAGGAAATCAAGACTTACTATGACGAGAACAAGGAGTTGTTTCGCCAGGAACCGACAAGGTCGCTGGATTATGTTGTTTTTTCAGCAGTGCCGTCGAGCCGTGACAGCATGTCGGTCAAGACGGAACTCGAATCGCTTGTCGGGGATTTTGCGGAAGCGACTGACGACAGTGCTTTTGTGAGCCTTCAGAGTGACCGGTCCGATACGTTCGACAAGCTGTATACGCGAGCTGATTTTTCGACTACGGCGGGGGATTTTGTCTTTGGTAAGAGCTCTCTCAAAGCTGGTGAGATGATAGGTCCTGTAGCTGACCGTGATACCTATCGCCTGATAAAGGTTAAAGAGGTTTCTGAAGACGGTCCGGTTACGAGAGCTTCGCATATTCTGATTCCTTTCCAGGAGGGTGATTCGTCTGGCAGGGCCGAGGCGCGCAACATTGCAGAAGGGGTTTTGCAGGAGCTGCGTTCAGGGGAAGGGTTTGCCGATCTTGCAAAAAAATATTCGAAAGATGAAGACACGGCGTCAAAAGGCGGGGATCTTGGATGGTTTGGCAGAAACGCCATGGTTCCGGAGTTTGATGAGGCTGTTTTCGCCGCCGATACGGGTACTCTTGTCGGACCCGTTGAAACCATGTATGGTTTTCACATTATAAAAGTCACCGGAAAAGACAGTAAAGCAGTTGTCGCTTCTGAAGTTGTCAGGAACATAAGGCCCTCGGACGCTACGCTTGGAAATGCACGGCGCAAGGCTGCAGAATTCCAGATAGAGGCAGAAGAGAAGGGTTTTGATGAGGCTGCAGAAGATTTCGGAGTGGATCTGAGCACAACTGAACAGTTTACAAAAGCAGACATAATTCCGGAGATAGGTTATAACAATCTTGTCGCGAAGTTTGCGTTTACCTCTTCAAAAGGCTCGGTTTCGAATGTCATTCAGACTGATGCAGGTTTTCTTGTCCTGCGGGTTGCCGGAAAAAACGATTCGGGGTACCGGGAACTGGATGAAGCGTTGCAAAGCGCTATCCGCTCTGAACTCCTGACAAAGAAAAAGGGGACGGTACTTGATGAAAAGCTGTCTGTCTTGCTCAAGGAAAAAAACGGCAACCTTGATGCGGTTGCCGAGTCACTTGGAGATGTTTCTGTTGTGAACGCTGAAAATATTCGTTTCAAGGAACAAACTATCCCCGGTTATGGGAGTGATATCCGGTTGATGGAGGCGATAATCGGTATGGACCCCGGAACAGTTTCCCAACCGGTTCCGGTTTCAGGTGGAAGGGCTTTGATCGTGCTTCACAAAAAGAGCTATGAAGGAGGCGATCCGGAGTCCCGAAAAGAGATACTTCGAGCCATGCTCGAGCAAGCGAAAGAAGAAAGGTTTGTACAGGACTATTTTATCGCCGAACGCCGTGCTGCAACCATTGAAGATATGCGAGGGTTTTAGGGTACAACACAGTCATGCCGCTCTTGATGGATGCGGTATCCGTGCAGATTCCCGTTGCCAGAGATGGAGCTCCGGGTTTTTTGCTCCGGGAAATCCGAAAGATTGTTTCACAGGCTCGCCCGAGGATGACTGAGGAGTATTTTTCCCTCGTCACCCGTCACTGGTCATTTGTACGTGTTCAACAGTATGGTCAGCCTGGAATTTTTTCAGACTGGCCTTTATTGTTGATGCCGTCGGCAGGCTGAGACAATCCTTCACGAGTTCTCGGGTTTCAGCGACAGTGAAACCACGTGCCAGTGATTTCAACTGGGGAATATCGGCGCTGACAACACTGAACTCTTTCAGGCCACAACCTACAAGGAATGGCAGGGCCAGCGGCTCTGAACCCATGTCCCCGCAAAGTGTCACACGACAGTTGTTACTGCAGGCTGTTGAGATAATCCGGTACAATTGACGGATTATTGCAGGATGGAAGTTGTCGAAAAGATCCTGAACGATCTCGTTGTTTCTGTCCACGGCCAGCGTATACTGTGTCAGGTCATTGGTCCCTATGCTGATAAAATCGACAGCTTTGGTGATCTCATCGATAATTTCTACAGCGGCCGGTATTTCAATCATTGCTCCGAGTTCCGGTTTGTTACAGCTGATTCCGGATTCTGCAAGAACTGTTGCCTGTTTTTCGAGCGTGTCCCGGATAGCCATGATTTCCTCGATTGATGAAATCATGGGGAGCAAAACCTGAATATTTTCCCGGGAGTTGGCCTTGAGTATCGCGCGAAGCTGAACGTCGAGGATTTCCGGTACATCTATCAGGATACGTATGCCCCTCCAGCCGAGATTGGGATTTGGTTCACTGACCGGTGAGTATATCAGTTTGTCCCCTCCGATGTCAAACAGTCGAATGACGAGGGGATCAGGGTGTAATGCTTCTGCCATCTCCCTGTAATAGTCGGTTTGTTCCGTCTCTTTTGGGGGTTTGGTGCTGTCTATAAAGAGGTTTTCACTTCTGAAAAGCCCTACCCCTTCTGCGCCTGCAGAACGTATGGAAGGAATTTCTTCCTTGACGTCGATATTTGAATAAAAATGCAATCTGATACCACACTTTGTAACAGAAGGTGCATTGGCAAGTTTGCTGGCAGCAACTTCCATTTCTGATTCTTCTGCGATTTTGTCCATAAACTTTCTCACGGTTTCATCACAGGGATGGATAGTGGCCGTCCCCTCGCCGCCGTTGATAACAAGAGGATCTCCCATGGCAACCTTTTGTGTAAAGTTGCTGAGACCTACGATGATCGGGATATTCAGTGATTTGCAAATAAGCGAAACATGGGAAGTTTTTCCTCCGGTTTCGGTGATGAACCCTTTTACATTGTTTTTGCTGAACAAAATGATATCGGCCGGTGAGAGGCTGGGTGAGACTATTATCATGCCTTCCGGTATTTTCGACTGTAATTTCCTGTTGTACAGGTTCCTGATAATCCGGTTTTTTATGTCGACGAGATCTTGTGCCCTCTCCTGAAAAAGCAGCTCGGAAGATTTGTTGAAATGCTCAAGATAGTTGTCAAACTCCTCGTCGATTACCAGCTGTGCAGGTTTCTGCTCATCGCGGATACGTCTGATGATGCTTTCAGTAAAAATTTGATCGTGCAGCAGCATGATTTGTGCGTGGAAAAGATCTGAATATGCCTGGCCGAGCTTTTGTGTTGTCACTCGTTCAATTTTTTCCAGCTCTTTTTCTGAACGTTGTAACGCACCAAAAAACCGTTCTATCTCTTCTTCGATCTTTCCCGTTTCCAGTTTCCGGGAAGAATTTTCAATCTCTTTATTGACAAAGAGATATGCTGGTCCGATAGCAATGCCTTTCGAGGCTCCGATGCCACGGAACATCTCTTCTTTTGATCGGTTGCCGTGGGATGTGTGTTGATCGTTCATAACTCAGTGATTACTATAACCCGGGTTTTTATTCATGCCAAAATCAAGACTGCCGACCGGTCAGAACGGTGCATCATCAGGAGCAATAAATGAGTCTGTTGACGGCCCTTCTG
Source organism: Chlorobiales bacterium (assembly GCA_022360275.1). GTDB lineage: Bacteria > Bacteroidota > Chlorobiia > Chlorobiales > Chlorobiaceae > Prosthecochloris. The sequence goes on along the minus strand of JAKSDC010000029.1, from coordinate 40,839 downwards.
AACCGGGCGATGGCGGTGGTTCCGGTAAAGGGGGTTGTATCTGCGGAGGAAGCGACGGCTTAGGTGCGTTATCCGGTTCGTTGGAGCCGGTATCTCCATAGCTGTCGATACTGTAAACGTTTGCAGTAGAGAGGAACCGGCCGTAATTTTTCAAAAAACGAAGCCGGATATCCCCAATCGGACCATTTCTCTGCTTGCCGATGATGATTTCAATGATATCCTTCGTCGACGTTCCGTCGTCGAAAGTGCTTTTTCCATACATTTCCGGTCTGGACAAAAACATAACCACATCGGCATCCTGTTCTATCGATCCCGACTCTCTGAGGTCACTCAACTGAGGGCGCCTGTCACCCGAGCGCTGTTCAACAGAACGGTTAAGCTGGGCAAGCGAGATAATGGGGATGTTAAGCTCCTTGGCGAGTGCCTTAAGCGATCGTGAGATCTGGGCGATTTCCTGTTCACGATTTGATTTACCATCCCTGACGGGGGTCACCAGCTGAAGGTAATCGACTACAACCATTCCGATGTTGTGTTCCTGTTTCATCCTCCGGGCTTTTGCCATCAACTCCATGATCGAAATGCCTGGCGTGTCGTCGATGAACAGCTTCGATTCAGCAAGTGCGTCCATGCTGTTGATGATTTTGCCCATCATTTCAGGGGTTATCCGGCCTGTCCTGACAGCCTGGGATTCAACATATGCTTCGGAGCACATCAACCTTACAGCAAGCTGGATCTCGGCCATTTCGAGGCTGAAAAGCAGTACCGGCGTATCGAAATCCACAGCGGCGTTTCTGGCCAGTGCCAGAGAAAATGCCGTTTTACCGGCAGATGGCCGCGCTGCAATGATGATGAGGTCCGAAGGCTGGAAGCCCGCAGTCAACTCATCCAGCTCTGAAAAGCCTGATGAGGTTCCTGTCACCGAGGTCTGGGATGAACTCAGGGTCTCAAGCATTCTTGTCGCGTTTTTCAGCAGCTCCTTGATATTCGATGCTTTTTTCTTAATACCTGCCTGGGATACACTGAAAAACTGCTGAGAGGCAAGTTCAACGAGATCGAAGACATCTACCGAGGAGCTGTATGACGCGCTGGAGATATGCGATGAAATGGAAATAAGTTTCCGGTAAAGGTATTTCTCTTTCGCAAGCTTGGCGTAATACTCGATGTTTGCAGAGCTGACAACCTTGTTGGTAAGTTCCGCCAGGTACTGTCTGCCTCCGACATTCGCGAGTTCGTTCATGCGGGACAGCTCCTCGCTGACGGTTATGAGATCTATGGCCTGCCGTTTCTGGTATAACGAAAGCATCGCTTTGTAAATAAGCTGATGGCGCTGCTCGTAAAACACCTTTTCACCGTTTTCGCCGTAAATCTGAATAACCTGTTCGATAGGGTCACCCTCAAGCAGAATACAAGCCAGTACTTCCTGCTCTATTTCGGTAGAGTAAGGGGGAATCCTGCTTTCCTGCGAAAAATCTATATCCCTGCTCAGGTCAAGCTGAGGGTTGTTCTGTTTGCGGGCCGTTGCTTGCTTCATAATGTTGCCATAGCAATCTGTTTTTAATCAAGAGGAAGTTTTCGGATATTGATGTTAGGGTCTGTACGGTCAGCTATGATGCGGTAGAGTGCCTTGTAGTTTGTTTATCATAGTGGTTTCGCAGCATCTTTACATCTTCCCAGCAGTGTCGTTTCCAGTTCGGATTGCGCAGAAGAGCTGCCGGATGATACGTGACGACGACGTCATAACCACTCCATCGAAGAATCTTCCCTCTGAGGTTTGCCATTGACTGTTTGTTGCCCAGAACCGTGTTGGCAGCTACCCTGCCCAACAGCAACAGGATTTTTGGTTTGATCAGTTGTAATTGTATTTTCAGCCAAGGCATGCAACACTCTATTTCGTCGATATTGGGGTTGCGGTTTTCAGGAGGACGACACTTGAGAATATTGCAAATAAACACATCCTTTCTTGAAAAGCCTATCGCTTCAAGTATTTTGTCCAGAAGCTTTCCGGAACGTCCCACGAATGGCCGGCCCTGGGCATCTTCTTCAGCTCCGGGGGCTTCTCCTATTACTACAATTTGAGCTTCCGGGCTTCCTTCTCCAAATACAAAATTGTTGCGGGTTTCAGCAAGGCGGCATTTTGTGCAGTTTTTTGACTTTTCGTAGAGATCGTTCAGATCCCGGAACGTAGCTGGAGATTCCTTTTGTGCTTTGGCGGAGTCGTCATTTTCAAACAGTGATCCCTGCATGATTGATTTATAGAAAAGGTTTCTGTTTATGGTCAATGCTTGATAGCCGGGTTGCTTGTCAACTTTCTGTCTTATGCACTGCTATCAAGCTACTAAGCCAGCAAGCTAACCAGCTTTTATTACTTGTCACTACTCATGAGTTCTTCAATGACATCAAGCATTTGTTCAGCAGCTTCATTCTTGCTGAGCAACGGCAGTTCATGGACGTTCGAATGTTTGTCTATCAATGTCAGGATATTGGTGTCAACCTCGAATCCGGATGTTATGCCGTCAAAGGTGTTGTAAGCGACCAGATCCAGTTCTTTCTGTTCCAGCTTTTCCCTCGCGTTGTCGAGGTTTCCCGCTGTTTCAAGAGAGAAGCCGACCGCAAGTTGATGGGTTTTTTTCTGTTTCGAAAAACCGGCAAGAACATCCGGGTTTCGTACAAGGATGATCTCCATGGTGTTGCTGTTTTTTTTAATCTTGCCCGCAACATGGTTTGCCGGTCGGTAGTCGGCTACGGCGGCTGCACCGATAAAAATGTCGCAGGACCGATAGCGTTCTTTTGCTGCACGGTTCATTTCCTCGGTGCTTTCCACATCAATCCGGTCAACACCGTTCGGAGTCGGCAGGTGAACCGGGCCGGCAATCAGCGTTACCCCGGCCCCTCTTTTTACGGCAGCGGCGGCAAGAGCGAATCCCATTTTGCCGGAGGAGTAGTTCGAAATAAAACGTACGTCATCAATCTTTTCTCTTGTCGGTCCGGCTGTAATGACCAAGGATTTCCCTTGAAGTTTCGAGCGGCGCAGGTTTTCCGTAACCGCGGTTTCAATCGTTGCTGCAATTGTCTCAGGTTCCGGCATTCGCCCTGTCCCGCATTTCCCCGACGCAAGTTCACCGCTTTCCGGGTTGATAACGGTACACCCGTTCCGGGAAAGCCAGGCAAGGTTCCGCTGAACCGATGGTGATGCAAACATTTCTCCATCCATCGCCGGAAAAATCAGGTTCGGTTTGTCCGGGCGAAGTGTGATAAAAGAAGCTGTGAGCATATCATCACACATACCGGCGGCAAGTTTTGCAATGGTATTTGCTGTTGCAGGGGCAATAACATATACGTCGGCCCACTCTCCCATGGAAATATGCCTTGTCCAGTCTTCTTTCGCAGAAACACTGTCAGGGAAAATGTCTTTCCAGACCGGTTCCTGTGACAGGGTCGATAAGGTAAGTTCGGTTACGAATCTGGTGGCTGCCTGAGTCATAAGGACGCGGACATTGGCATCCCGCTCTTTCAAAAGCCGGATCAGCGTCGGTATTTTATAGGCAGCAATACCTCCACAAACGCCCAGAAGAATATTTTTGTCTTTCAATGACATCGATTCTTGATCGCCAAATATTGAATAATCGGTGTTCGCCGTCGGCCCCGTGTAATAAGAAAGGATATTACACAGGGGTGGGATATCTGGTTTGATCAGTTTAAAATTCCGGCTGTTGGCTTCTAAATTCTGACTTCTCTCCCGGCAATCTGTCCCGATTTTCGGTTATTTTTACTGCCTTTCAACCTTCTTGACGCTTGACACAGAGCACATAACGCCTTCATACAGGTAATGTACACGAATCCATGTGAAATGTCAGTATGTAGTCTTTAATCAGGCATTATTTTTTCGTCCCGGTTCCGAAAACCCTGTTCCAGAAATGTTGCCAGCTATAGAAGCGTTCCCTGTAGGAAAGACTGACTCCATAGGTTTCCTGGGGCTCAAGAAGATTCGTTGTTGTTACATCGTCACCAAAAAGGCCGTACGAACGGTAAGTCTCGAAGAACAGTTTCGAATTAATACGGTATTCGAGTTGCTGGCTGTTTCCGTAATAATTGAAAAGAGTGGATTGTCCTATGTCGGGACTGCTTCCGGTTCCGATGAACCGTACTTTGCCTCCAGTTCCCGGAACAAGAAACGCCAATGAAAACTCAAGGCCGCTCAAGGCTCCTTCATTATCGACGCCTACATTGACACTAAAGCTCTCAAAGCCCGCTGTTTCTTCTACAAAACGGGAGATCCGGGAAGAAAGCAGACCCGTTCCGGCAGAAAATCCAACACTTGAGAACGGTATGTCTCGCAATCCTCCCTGGCTTCCCGGACGGATGTACCACTGTTTTGTAAGCAGCAGTGAAACAACATTCGGCTCGGCATTCGGATCGATCTTGCTGCTTTGTGCTCCGATCATACTCTCGGAAGAATAAGGCTGTGAGTCGTCGTTAAGATAATAGCCCATCTGCACGTCGGGATTGTTCAGCGTTCCCTGAATGGCAAGCAGCAGTCGAACGTTATCTCTTTCTCCCGTTTGCACATTTGAAGCATTGACGAACTTTCTGCCAAAGAGGTTTTCCATGACACCGTTTCGTATATCAACGTTGTTCCAGACAATTCTTCCCCCATCTTCAAGATCGAAATAGGTGTTGGAGAACAGGTATTTTCCCGACGAGATATCAACAGAGCCAAACAGACGGTAGCTCTGCTGATTCTTGTTGACGGTGAGCGAAAGATTTTGCAGGGTGGTTTCGAGCTGTTCACCGCGCGTTCTGTCAAATATCATGTTGTATTTCAGAGGGGAGGCGCTTTCCAGTCGGAGGTTCTGTATCTGAACGATATCGATAAGGGTGTAGTAAAATTCAGGGCTTTCCGATTCTGCAGGTTCTTCGGAACGGGTAGTATCGGCTGGTTCCGGATAGCGGGGAACGAATGTAATAAAGCGCTCCGCTCCAACATATTTTGTGCTTTCATGGGAGCCTTTTCTGTAGAGTGTGAAGTCGGCATTGGTAATCAGCAGGTTACCGGTGAGGACCGGCTGGGAAATATCACCGTAAAACCGGACCTTGTCCGATGTACCGGTAATGGTGCCAAACGAAGTTTCATCTTTCTTGTCCTGTTTATTGAACAGCAGGAGATTTTCAAACGACGCGGTGAGGTCGATCGTTGTTGCTTCGAGGTTTTCAAGAGCGGCTGTGCCGCTTATTCTGCCGGTTCCTCCAAAAACGTCTTTTATAAGAATGTTGCTGAAATCGGCTTTATCTGGTGTGATGCCGATTGAGCCGGACAGGCGGTAGACTGTTTCGGTCGGTGTAACGGTTATTTCTGTATCTTTGAGCTCCGCACTGAAGTAGATGTCCGGTTCGGGTGTTTTGCCCTTTACGACAAGTTTTGCGGGAATGGTGCCTTCTGCGGTGTCGAAGAACGGCAGAAGCAGCTCGAGAATTTCAGCGGATAAATGGTCGGAGGAACATGAAACCGCGACGGGCCGGTTTTTCGGAATGGAGTACTCCGGCGGCGACCAGTTGATCCTGAGCGGGATCGATACGGTGCCTCTGATGTCGTTAAGCGGTTCCGGTGAAGTGCGTCCGGCTGTAACATCGGCCTGAAGACGTTCGCCTTTGTGGGAAGCTTGCAGGTTGAGGTTTCCAATGATAACATCATCGTAGACCAGGTTGCGCCCGGTGAGCTTCAGGGTTGCTGTTTTTGCATCGGGAGAACCACTGACACGAAGCGAGGATGATATGACGCCCTCCATTCCGGCATCAGGAAAGAACATTACAAGCTCCTGCAGGTCAAGGTTCCGGATACTGCATTCAAAAAGGCCGGTCAGATCGTTACTGAGCAAACCGTTGCAGATTACTGTCTGTTCTTCCTTGCGAAGCTGTAGTTCATACAGGCGGGAATAGTTTTTGCCGATATCGAACCTTGCACCTTTGTTGATTGTCCATGCTTCTCCATCGGGATCCGTTATCGAGAGATCTTCAAGAGTTACCCGGTAGACGTTGTTGTTGCGGGTAACTGCGATATTCGTTATGAGAGAACGACGGATCTCAGGCATGGTCAAACCCAGACCGGTTTTTAAGCCGGAACTGTCGTAAGCTGCAGTCAGGGAAAGTTGCTCGATAGTGTGTTTGCCTGTTTCCAGTGTGGAAACATTTCCTTCGAAGGACGTTCGGATAAAGCCGTTGTTGTTATACGTTGCAGCTATTTCCAGGGCGGCATTCTCTAATGAAAAAACGTTTTCACGGCTTAACCTCTCAATGTTGATCGAAGAGGTTAGATGCAGGGAACCGTTGCTTCTGTATGATTTCCCCGAAGCTTTGCCTGAAAACCTGTATCCTTTGAGAGGGAGAAAAACAGCCAGCGGGGAAATGTCTCGAACAGTGAGCGTATAGTCGGCCGAAAAATCTTTTTCAGTGCTTTCAAGAAACGGTTCCGGGAGAGCCGAGCTGCTCCAGATATTGTTTTTCGCTGCTTCGCGGGCCGCCGATCTTGCAGTGAGGTTCATGCCGGAAAGAAAATCTCTGAGAGTATATCGGCCCTCGGCGCTGAAGTCGAGGAAATCGCTTGTAAGAACAAGGCTTGACATTGGTGATTTCTGGGTGACACGAAGTGTCAGCTCCGACCCTTCCTGCAAATTGTAGTCGTTGATCGTCGATTCGCTGAAAAGAAGGGAAAAATAGCCGTTAAGTTTTTCGGGATCGAAATGCTCCCCGCGGAAAAGAGTTGAGAACGTAAGATTCGAGCGTATCTCTTCCGAGCCGAGAATTTTTGAGAGATCCAGATTTGCAGCCGATCCTTTGCCATCATAGACCGGGACGGCTTTGCTCCAGTCGATTTGTACGTCCAGTGAGACCCTGGAGCCGCCGCCGGCAAGATCCCACTGGGTTTTCAGACGATCACTTATATAGTTCAGGGTGATGCTTCCTTCGGTCAGTTCCTGCTGTTGCCAGTACGAGGTCTGAAAATCGACTGAAAGCGCTGCTTCGAGCGGTTGAGGAGAGAGACCCTTGCCGGAAAACGTTCCGGTACAGGTTATGCTGCTCGAGGAGCCCGTATCCTGAACCAGAAATCTGTGAAGCTCGAAATTCTGTAAAACAAAATCGCCGTTGTAAGCGGTTGGAGACCTCTCCGGAAACTCCGCCTGCAGAGAAAATTGCACATTACCGGCTTCCGTGCCAAGAGAAAGTTCTGTGTATACTTCATGCAGGTTGCCTTGACCATAACCGGATAATGCAACATTACCTGCCGGTTCAGCAAGGTTTTTAAGTGCCGTATCCGGGATAGCAGCTTGCAGGAAGGTTCCGGAAATTTTCGAACTGTCGGTTTCAAACCTGAAGCCGAAAAATTCCGGTTGATTGAGATTGAGCAGCTCTCCTTTGAGCTGTAGAAAGGAGTTTTCATGCGAGATGAGAGCGTTGTCAATATCTATTTTCCGGAGCAGGCCCTCGGCATTCCCTGAAATTCTGTAAATCCCGGGTGGCAGGGAATCTTCGGGTAGAAAAAGATCGAGATCATCGGTATGTATCGCGGCGGATTTCACCGAAAACATTGCCGGGCTGTTTGCATGCTGCTCAAAGTTGTCAGAAGAGAAAATGTTGAACTCGTAGAGCCCTATTGACAATTCCGCGTTGCTTTTGTCGGTCTTGGCTTTCAGGTCGAGAATTTCAAGGCGCTTGTTGGTGAATGAAAGTTTTGCCGATCCCTCCTGCAATGCGAAATTCGACTGAGGGACAGAGAACCTGATGTCACGGATGATTCCGCTGATGTTTTCATGAGAGTAGCGGAATCTTTTGCCTCGCAGGTTGATGTCTTTGATCGTCAGAAGATCCGGAGCAGCTTTTTCTTTCGTGAAGTTGAGATATTCTGCAGAACAGTTGGAAAGTTCAATGTTGCCACACTGAAAGTGTTCGAGTCCGGGTGTGTCAGGAACATCTTCTTTTCTCGGGGCAAAAATTTGCTCGATACTGGTAGTGCCGTCAGGGTATCGTTCAAGATGAAAAAAGAGGGAGTCTGCTTGCAGTGAACGGATGGTTATCGATGAGAAATCCGACAGCAACCGCAGAAAGTTCAGGTTCACCGTGAGCTTTTCAGCCGAAACATCAGGTTTGCCGACATTTTCACGGTACAGTTCCGGTCGGTGCAGAATGACTTTTGACGGAAACTGCAAGTCGACCTTTTCTATTCTGAGCTTTCCGCGGAATTCACCATTGAAGTAATCGGTAAGGCGTTGCTTTGTCAACTGGTCCAGAGACCCGCTGTTAAGCGTGATGGCAATAATGACCGCAAGAACCAGAACCAGCATGGACATGCCGACAGCAAGCCCGAGAATGTATCGTTTAACCCTATCCAAATGTGTACTGCCCTTACGTTTTCATTTTTCTCTTCCCTGAGTTTGTCCGAAGGGATCGTTAGCATACAAAGCATACAAGCCAATTGCAAGGTTCCCGGAGAGTCATGCTCCCCTCGATGCGGCTACCCATAGCGATATATGGTGATCACTAACGGAGCCCCGCATCCGCTCTTTTCACCTTTCTTTGCAATACACCTCCATGATTCGTTCGATAATCGAGGTTGTCGATCGGCCTTCAAGCAATTCGACGGTTTTTACTTCACCGCCATGCTCAAGTACCGTTTCAGCCCCAACGATCTTGTCAATCGGCCAGTCGGCTCCTTTTACCAGAATATCCGGCAGGAGTTTTTCTATAATCCGGGCAGGTGTATCGTCATCAAAAACCACCGCGGCATCGACGGCTTCAAGACCGGCAAGAACCGTGCATCGGTCGATTTCGGGCGCTATAGGACGATTGTTGCCCTTCAGCCGCTTTACCGATGCGTCACTGTTAACTCCAACGACAAGTATATCGCCTGAAGCTTTGGCTTTTTCAAGATAGCGGACATGACCGGCGTGCAGGATGTCAAAACAGCCGTTGGTGAAAACAACTTTTTTTCCCTGCAGCTTCCATTTTTTTACTGTACCAACAGCAGTGTTAAGAGGAAGTAGTTTTGTTTTTGATGGCATGGTTTCAACAGAAATCATTACAATCCTTATGTAATAGATATGAAATTTATTTCAGATATTTTTTTCAACATGAATTTGAATTGCCGCACCGGGCGAGCACAGTCGAGTATTGGTTGTTATGGGTTCTCTAAAAAAGAGGTGGAAACGTTTTAACCAGAAAATCACCTACAGGCTATTTCTGTTTCTCGGTTTTCTGGTCAGGCGGTTAAACCGGCACCAGTTTGAGCGGCTGGCATATGTTATAGGGGACTTTACCTACTATTTTCTTAGGCCCAGGAGAAAGCTTGTCGAGACGAATCTTGCTTATGCCTTTCCCGAAAAAAATGCAAGGGAAATTGGTGGTATTGCCCGGCAGGTATACCGCAATCAAGCTGTTAATCTTTTGGAAGTGCTTAGATTGCCTTTATTGCAGAGCAGGAAAGATGCAGCTAAACTTATTGATCTGCATCTTGATGAATTCCTCGCAAAGACAAGGGCCCGGGGAAAGGGAGGGGTTCTGGTTTCAGGACATTTCGGCAACTGGGAACTGACCGGAGTATGCATCGGGTTGCTTGTGACTCCAATTGCAGTTGTGGCGAAAAAGCTGAAAAACAAGCTAGTCAACAACGAGGTTGAGCGCTTACGTTGCCTGCACGGCAATACGGTGATTTACAAAAAGCAAGCGCTCAGAGACGGGCTGAAAATGCTCAGGGAGGGAGGTATCGTGACGGTTCTCGGTGATCAATCAGATCCCAAAGGCGGGTTTTTCATGGACTTTCTCGGAAGAGAGGCGTCGGTGTTTCTCGGCCCGGCTTTTCTTGCTCTCAGAGCCCGTGTGCCCATGTTTGCACTCATGTGCCGTCGGCAGTCTAACGGGAAGTATGTTCTTGAAGCTGAAGAGATTGACACGTCAGACCTTTCATTTTCAAGGGAGAATATAGAGAGACTTGCCAGGAGGTATACCAGGGCTCTTGAAAAATACATTTACCGTTACCCTGAAGAGTGGTTTTGGGTGCATAACCGATGGAAGAGGCATTACATTGACAAGAAATAGTTGTACTATTATGCCGTATCTCGATATTGTTGGCTGAAACGATAGAGTGTGATCGCAAGACATGAATATTTTAATTGCACGAATATTACGATACTTGGCGCCTTCCCGATGGAAGATTGTGCTTGTTGTATTCATGAGTATGTTGACATCGCTGTTCGGGGTGGTATCCATATATTCGGTTCTTCCTTTGCTCAACGCAATTTTTACAGCTGATAAAACGGTTGTATCACCTGTTGTCCCTGAAGAGAACGCGGCTGTGGGTAATGCTGTCGACAATGGTGCTCAGCTTTCCAGCAAAAAAACAGGAGGTGCTTCGCTTATCAATACAGAGAAGTTTCAGGAGCAATTGACCGATACTTTTCAGCGGATTTTTCATGCCGAAACGAAACAGCGGACGCTGTTGAACATCTGTCTTTTCCTGATCACGGCATTTGCCCTGAAAAACTTGTTTCTGTATATCAATAAACAGATTATTTATCGTGTTCAGACCAAAGCGACGAAAGATTTAAGAGATGATGTATTCCACTCGATCATCGAAATGCACCTGGATTATTTTAACAATCGACGTGTTGGAGGGTTGATGAACCATGTTTACAACGATGTCCAGAGTGTGCAGGGATCTATCAGTTCGACTTTTATCAACTTCATTCAGAATCCATTTTCAATATTTGTATACGTTGGAGTTCTGCTCGTCTTGAGCTGGAAGCTGACCCTGTTTGCGTTTGCTGTTTCCATTGTCATATTTTTCATTATCGGAATTATCGGGCACAGGATTAAAAAGCTGTCTAAGGTTTTAAGGCAGAGAATGGGGGATATGAATTCTGTACTGCAGGAAAAGTTCAGCGGCATCAAAGTCATTAAATCAAGTGGTTTCGAAGATGTTGAAATAGGCCGATTTAAGAGCTTCACCAGTGATTTTCGGCGTCTGAACCTAAGGATATTTCGACTGAAAAACATCGTCGGTCCTCTTAACGAAACCTTGCTGGTAATGGCTGTTGCCATGGTGCTCTGGTTCGGGGGCTTACAGGTGTTCGAGGGAAACATGACGGCAAATGAACTGATTGTTTTTGCTTTCAGCCTGTATTCGGCTATGGGGCCTATCAAAATGCTTGGCGAAGCAAATACAAAAATCCAGAGCGGTATGGCGTCAGCCGAAAGGCTGTTTGAGGTTATTGACGCGGTGCCAGAGGTTGAAAACGGAACGCGTGATATCACGGGTTTTTCGAAAGGCATCAAGTTTGAAGATGTTTGTTTCAGGTATCGAAAAGAACCTGGTGCTTCAAATGTTCTCGATCATGTATCCTTTGAAATCAAGAAGGGGGAGATGGTTGCGCTTGTGGGCCAGTCCGGTTCGGGCAAATCGACGGCCGTGGATTTGTTGCTGAGGTTTTATGATGTTGATTCAGGTCGTATAACGATCGACGGTATCGATATACGTGAATTTGATTATAAGCAGCTACGTCGAATGATTGGTGTTGTCAGTCAGGAAGTGATCCTGTTCAATGACACTATCGAACAGAACATTGCCTATGGCATACGTGGGGATGCTGTCCTTGAACAGGTACAGGCTGCTGCAATACGCGCCAATGCAAACCAGTTTATAGAGGAAAAACCGTTGGGGTATGAGACTGTTATCGGTGACAGGGGTGTGCAGCTTTCGGGGGGGCAGCGGCAACGGCTTGCTATTGCTCGTGCAATGGTAAAAAATCCGGGTCTTCTTGTTTTCGATGAGGCGACGAGCGCTCTTGACAATGAATCAGAAAAGGTTGTTCAGGACGCTATCGACAATGCTCTCGAGAATCGTACAGCCCTTGTTGTTGCCCACAGGCTATCTACCGTGAAAAACGCCGACAGGATCATCGTGCTGGATAAGGGTCGGATTGCTGAAATTGGATCTCATGAGGAGCTTCTTGCCAAAAACGGTCTTTATAAAATGTATTACGATATACAGTTTTCAGGGAAAAGCGAGTTGTGATAATGAATAGAAAAGATTTTATGTCGTTATAAGAATTTTGCGATACTTTTTACTGTCAATTTTCCTTTTTTATATTTTTTGTTTTTCCAATCCAGTCTGAAATATGATTTCAGGCTCTTGCGTAAATATTTTATGTGATTATTGCGTTTACGTGCTTGGTCGGCACTCATTTTTTCTGCAGGATTTAGTCTTGTGCTTGTAATGAATCGCTTCTCTTTTGAGCTTCTTTGCATGAAAACAGTATGCAAGCATCTGAAGTGGGCATCATCCCATTCTATATTTTTAAATAACTCCAAAGTTGGAGGGGTTTTTATTTTTTTCTTGAATTTGAGATCTCCTGCATGAATTCTTTGTGGGCAATTATTCCATTTTTCTATAATTGAAAAATTATAGAGTTTTGTCATTGATCTTGCAGGAGGAGAAAGGTACCCTCTTGCGATTTTATCCTTGTAATTAATGGATGTGCAATTCAAGACGTTCCCTTTTATTTGCCAGTAGTCATTAAACTTGCCATCTATTAACTTTTTTTTGAATTTGGCAAGTCCTTCAGGATCGTATATTTCATCTCCATCTACGGCAAAAATCCATGTATTAGTTCCTGCGTATTGTTCAATGACAGTATGAGATTCTTTTGGATGTTGTATTCGTAAATAATTTATTTTTTTGTTTTTTTCTGCTAAGTTTTTTATGATTTCTGGTGTTTTGTCATTGGATTGATGATCTGTGACGATTATTCTGTCACAAAATTGAGATATGTTGTTGATGACGTTCTTTATGAATATATCTTCGTTCCTTACCAGGATAATTCCTATTATCTGAGTGGCATGCATTGGTTGATTAACTGTGTTGATGAAGATTGTCGGGCATTTATTTTCTGTTGTTTCCCCATTGAAACCAGCCTGGAAAATCAGTTTGTCCAAGATTTTTGTTTCTATTTTTCACCGGACGCCATGGGCCGAATACTCCTACCTGTTTTGCCTTGCTGAGGGCGGCAGCCCACCATACAAGCGTTCCGTGTTGAAAAAGAATTTTGCTGAATGATCGAAAAAAGTCAAAATCTTCCTTGACGCTGTATCCTGTGCGAACAATCGGGTTGAATGTAGATAATGTATTATACAGTGCATTGAAATAGTCTGCTGACGTGTCGGGATCAATTCTCTTTTTTTGCGGTACCTTGCAGTGAAATCGCATTTTATTCACTTCGTCTGGGGTGATTTTTCTCCATAGAGGCATGTCCGTGACAATATGCAGTTTTTTGAATGAAAACGTTTCGATGGCTTCACAAAATTCCTGTGGTGTAACAAGCATAGATGGATGATAAGTGCTGGCAAGAACAAGACGATCACCTAAACGAAGATGGAAAACAAGATCTTCTGTGTTTGTTGTGGGGACTTCATCAAACCAGGACCTGATCTTGTTGAGGTGAGGTTTATAGATCGTGAAATCTTCAGCATAGGTTTTGATAATGAAGTTACAGGGCGTGCTCTGATCAAAGAATTTGTGTAGATTATTTTCATCATTGACTCTTATTGTGATGGTTTCAAGATTTTTTGAAAGGGGATATCTGGCGGCTGGATTTTCAAGAACATCAATTGTGCCTGCTGAAAGATTCATTCCATGATGTTCAGCAAGCAGTCGCCCGAATACATATTGAAAAATATTGTTACCGGCTCCTGGTGTATAATTAACTTTGACAGTTCCTACCTTATTTTTCCGTCCTTCCGGTAAGTAGAACGGCAGTTTTTTGAGTAAATGGTTAATGTTTTTCAGCACGTTAGCTTTTCTCGTTAATGTTTTATTTGTTTGATTTCGAATGACATATAATAGGCACCTCTATTAATTTACTGTGCGCCATGATTACTTCGTTGAGCGGTGCTCGAAATCCTCTTGTACCCTGCGTACACTCCGGTTTTTGCGCTCCTTCCGCCTTGTCCTCAAGTCGCTCACGACAATTTATAGAGGTGCCCTAATGTATATACATGAAGAGCATATTTTTCTGTTATGTATTCAAGGTTTTAAAAAGTGCTTTCATTAAGCCATTCTTTTGCTATGGAAGGATATTCTGAGTGGAAATAGTGATCGAAATAAGACTTTGCACCTTTTTCAGAAAAATATCCATTGATTACTTTAGGCCATGTTCTAATGCTATACTCAAATATTATTTGTACAACTCTAACCGGGATGATTTTATAACCCATTGCGGTGAGTACTGCCGATCGGTGAACGCCAGCCATTGCTAACCAGCGCACCTGTCCATCATCCCTGATGAGGATGGTAACGTTGATGTCTCCATCATTGGAATTTTTTCTCCGATAACCATTACTGGAAATGGATTGTGTGAGGTTGATGATTCGTTGTGTTTCAAGGTGTATGCGATCGTTTGAAACAGGACCAAAAAGACCCTGTTGATGTATTCGAGGAAAGTTTTTCGGCATATAACGGAAAATATCTGAGTAAAGGTTATCATCTTTTGTCAAAGGCTTATCTGACCAAGGGTCAAGTCCGTGTTCTGTTGTTGATTTCCAATATAAAGGAGGAATATTTGCTATCTTTTGACAGTCAACTTTGTCTACATCAATCCATTCGCTTACATTTTTTGGCTGTACAGAGCTATAGTAACGGTGAAGTATTTTGTGTGCTTTTTCCGAAGAGTTATGGTTTTGTTGGAATTGCAAACATGCTTTCGAGAAAGGGTTGAGTTCAGGGTTGCGGAGTGAGAATCTATGAAGTGTAAAGCCATCTTGTACCCTCACTAAAGCAATGAATGGTAAAAGGATTTTCTCGGGTAAATCTTTGCTGTGGGTTAAAAAAATTTTTTTCTGGTAAAGAAGCCTTGATCTCTTTATGGTGGATTGAGAGATTCTTTGGGCATGCTTTTTTATTCTGTAAATGGTTATGTTCATCTATGTATATATAATTCTAAAAATTATAAACATCTATTTGTGATGCGATTAATTGCTTTACGTAATTCATTTTTCATAATTTTTATTTCAAATTTTACACGCCTCTCAATTCTTTTTCTATAAGAATCATCCTTGCGTAAATATAAATGTGTGCTGCAATAATCATAGTATTTTGCAAGTCTTTTAAATAGCTTTTTCGAGGGAGCTTGTGCTATATTTGCCCATTGGAGATTTCTTGGGTTTAGCTCTTCTTGGTGGACATTTTTAATGTAATGACCATATGTTTCATATTCACTAAAAGCATGCGTTGACGTTTTTGCTGTGTTTATGATTTGCTGATACCATACACAATCAGATTGGAATTTTTTCAGCATTTCCTGTACAATATATCTATTAAATATCATATGGTGTGTTACGAAAGAGTATTCTCTTTGTGCTTTGAAGCCTAAAATGTTTTCAAAGGATTGGAAATAAGGTTTATGGTACTCTTTGCCTGTACAATACAGGGGTTTCCCGTTTTCTGTGAAAAATTTTACCGGGTTAAGAAAAACCGTATCTGAATCTACAACCAGATAATAATCTGTATCAACCCAGCTGGCCATTCCTAATTTTAATATTTGCTGATAATACCATCCCCATAGCCTGAATGAGTAGGATTGCCCTGTGAGATCTTTGATAACATGCTCTTCGTCAAAGAAATCAGCCCCAGCATCAATTACATAGTTTTTGTTTCGTTTATGGGATACTCCTATAACCCTTGAGAATTCGATGTTTTGTTTAATGCCTTGTATACACCATGTAAAAGTGCCGGCATCTTTTTCATGAAAGGGTACGACGACGTCTATCTTCATGTTTTTTAGTACAGAATTAATATTGTATAAGTTTTTTAAATAATTGATATTCCTTCTCTGCCAGTACCTCAAGGCTATAGTTATTTACAGCAAAACGTCTTGCCTGTTGCCCTAATTGGTTCATCATCGCAGGGTCTTTAAGGAGGCGACTGATCGGGCTCAATAGGCTTGCCGGGTCGTTTTTGGTTAAAAGGCCGGTATTGTTGTGTGATATTACTTCTCGTATGCCGGGGGCATCAGAACCAACAATGGCTGAGCCGCAAGACATGGCTTCAATCAGGGTTTTTGGATGTCCTTCGTAATGTGACGGAAGTACAAACACTTTTGCCTTGTTGATATAATCGGGAAGATGACTGTTAGGCATATTGCCGAGCCAGTGAATTTGTTCTGACGGATATTGATTGTGCAGTTTTTGGGCATTTGACCCATTCCCAATGATAAGGGTTTTGCAGTTAAGTTGCGTTACTGTTTCCAGTAATGAATGTAAGTTTTTTTGTTCTGAAAATCTGCCGATGAAAATCACGTCATATTCTTTTTGTGTTTTTTTCGGCTTGAATAATTGGGTATCTACATAGTTTGGAATGACTGTTATTTTATGCTCCACTCCGGGTAGTCGATTGACTATGCTTTTTTTCATTGAATTCGTTGTTACAATGATTGCGTCCGCATTTGTGAACAGTCGGTGCTCAGCTGCCAGTTTTCTTTTTGTTTTTCTTGATTTTGCGCCACTTTCCCGGATCGAAAATTCAGAGTGCATATACCCGCATCTTGCTACAAGAGGTTTTTTGAATAGATGAGCGGCTCTTACTGCGGCTAGTGACCCTGAAATTTGATTGGTCTTTATTATATCTGTATTTTTTAGGGCTTTTGTGTGCAATAATGGACAGAGACGGTGGTAGTTGTTTGCGGATAGATGAAAACGGTTATGCAATATTGTAATACTTGAAATTTTGCTTGAAATAGAAACATCTATTTCTTTGTCATAAGTGATAAACGATGAGTTGATTCCTTTTTCTTCGTGTTTTTTGTACAAAGCTATTTCCCGGTCGAACATCCCTGTCTCGAGCCATGTTTTCAGGGATACATTTTTTGAAAAAAAGAGAGCTAAATTCATATTTCTTGGCTCTAATGCTTATTGATCAACCATTTGATGACGTATTTTGCTGTATGTTTTGGCTCATCTGTTTTAATTTTGCTTAGAGAGCATTGATTATAGGTTCTCCATATATACGCGCCATTGTTAGTGCTGTTTTTGCAGCAATTCCACCACTTTCTCGCCATGATCTCCTGAAGGATTTCTGTAGGAAAAGCCTTGGCCTTGTCGTTAAGTGAAATTATTTTTTCCAGCCATGCCGCTGTTTCTATAAGATTTATTTCTCTGTCTCTTTCGGAGATTCTGTGATGAAGTATGAGCTCTTTTTCCGTGACATCAGGAAATAAGGTTTTCAGATAGTACTCCCTTGCTATTCTTGCACTATCTGCCTGTTGCTGCGCTTTTGTTTTCGTTACCTGGTCTGGGTGGGTTCTGTATTGTAACAAAGCCTCCGGAAGGTTCGCAAACTGAGTGACAGTAGCAAGCATAACCCATAATCCGTAGTCTTGCGAATAGCGCATTGTTTCAGGATACTTGGTATTATTAAGTATTGATTTTCTCAATATAACGGTCGGGTGAAACACTGGATTCTGGAAAAGGAGGTTTATTTTTATTGCAGCATCGCTTTCAGGCCAATGTTTTTTTCTTCCTGAACGGTCTCCTTTGAGTTTCTGAATGCCTGAGCCGAGGACCCCTGTGTCATGATATTGTTCAAGAAATGTTACTTGTCGCAAAAGCCTGTCTGGATGACTGATGTCATCACAATCCATTCTTGCAATATACTTTCCCTGAGCAAGATCAATACCTCTGTTGAGTGTTTTTGCTATGCCGGAATTGCTTTTTGAACGATGCAGTTTTATGCGCAGGTCTTTATATGATTCTACTATACTTACGCTATTATCTGTAGAACCGTCATCCATGATGAGGAATTCAAAATTATGATAGGTTTGCCAAAGAATGCTTTTAACTGCATCGGAAAGATGTTTTTCTCCGTTGTACACCGGCATAAGAACGCTAACCAGTGGTTTCATGAAGGTTATGTTTTATTGGTATAACGGCATGAACGACAAATATAAGTAGCGTCTTTTAACTTATAACATGCAAGGTAGTACTTTTTTCTGTTTTATGCTTTAGTTGGACTTTCTCTGCAGGGCCTCATGATGTGGTGTTTTCCAGGAACTCCCTCAATGCATTAGCAACAGAGGTGACAGCTATATCCTGAACTTGCGCTGTGGGTGAAATTACCATCTTATTTTGGATAAGAAACGGTCCGAAACGTGTCTGGTCCTGAAATGCTTGACCATACAGACCGATAACTGGGACATTATAGCATGAGGCTACATGGACCATTGCTGTATCTGGGGTGAGCAGAACCTTAAGTCTTTCAACTATCATGCCTGCTTCAAGAAGGTTTTTTGTAGAAGGAGACGGGATTACATTGTGATGATGTTGTTCCAGACGTTTTTTTTTGTCAAGATCACGAGGGGTTGAGACAATAAGAAAAAGATAAGTAGGATGCGACGAGATGATTTCCGACCATTTTTTTTCCGTCCAGTAACGGTTTTTTCCGCCAGCGCTGAGATTTATTCCTGAGACGGCTTGGGGCTTAAGCGTAGCTGTAAATGATCTGATTTTTTCAGAAACAGGCATCGGAGGGATATAGGGTCGACAGGATAGTGCTGGTATTTCTTTGCCGAGTAGTTTAAGTAGCGCACAGTTTTTTTGGGCGATATGAGTATGAAAATCGGCGTCGACAAAAAAATCAAACAGGCCTGTATGGAATTCATCGTGGACTCCCATCTTACATCTAGCTCGAATAATGAGCGATTGAAGGAGAAAGTTTGTTGACGGGTGATCCTTGGTGTTGAAAAGTACATCGAATTTTTGACTGAGGATGCCGTTGAAGTATGTTATCTGATTTCCTTTTGCATAATGAATTGTCGTGATATTGGGGTCGCTTTTGAAAAAAGTAGTGACCGCTTTGCTGAAAGTAACGAGATGAACGGCCGTTTCCGGAAATTCTTTTTTGAAGGTTTTCAGGAGAGGGGTGAGCAAGATAGCGTCGCCGTACCTTTCCTGTGCAAGGATGGCAATGGTGCTAAGGGGGCCGGTGTAGGGTGGCGATAAAAGTGGTCGGTTGAAAAGCTTCTGCAGGATTCTGGCAAAAGCCTGGCGGAAACGGCGTTTTTTTTTCCAGTCTTTTTTTTCCCTGCTCATCGCCTTGTTGTTTCCAGTTTTAAGCGTAAGAATGTTTCAAGGTTATCTGTCATTTGCTGCATTGTGAAGTGTCGCGCCACCCTTTTTTTGCCGGCCTTTCCAAATACTTGCAGCTTTTCGGAATTGTCAATGAGCGAATCGATGGCACTTGCGAGTACAATTGGATCAGCAGGGGGTACAATCAGGCCGGTTTTGCCATCTTCCATCAGTTCTCTTGCACCGTTGACATCAGCAGCGATCACCGGTCTGCCTATGGCCATGGCTTCCATGACAACATTCGGCATGCCTTCGAAAAGAGAGGCAAGAACGAACAAGTCGCACCCTTTCAGGTACGGGTAAATGTCCGGGGTGAAACCCTCGAAAACAAACGAGTCTTTCAACCCGGCATTAGCTGCCTGCGTTTTTAATTCTGACGCAAGTTTTCCTTCACCGGAAACACAAAATACAAGATCGTTACGTTTTTTATGCAGAATTTGCGCAGCTTCGATCAGATAGTTGAACCCTTTTTGTTCTGAAAGTCTACCGGCGCTGTAAATGATTTTCTTTCCCGGAAAACGGCAGGAGAAATCAACCTGTTCGACATGTTCCGGAATGACGATACCGTTGTAAATGACCTTGACGAAATCTTTTGGGAACCATCCATATCCGGCATAGGTTTCCTGAATGGTTTTGCTGTTGGTGATGATGCCATCGGTGAGCTTGGTCAGTGTTAGTCTGTGCTTCCATTTTCTACTGCACAGCAGCATGCCATGACGAGCCAGAACTACCGGTGTTCCGGCAATTCTTGCGGCTAAACCTGCGACCCTGACATCTTTATTGAGGTTGCAGATGAGAATATCTATCTGGTGTTGTTTCAGCCAGCGAGCAATCAGAAAAGTTTTGACGGGACTGATGTCTGAATGGATTTCGATAACATAAGTTTTAACCCCTTTTTTTTCTGCGTATTGGAGAGTGCGGGAATTTTTTTTGCTGGCTAGCATGACGTTGTGATCGCGGGCGGAAAGGCTTGATGCGGCATTGACCATCCATTTTTCTCCTCCGCCGAACTTGTCTTTTCCTATTGAATTGATAAACAGGATATTCATTGGCTTTTTCGGGTTATACGGCAGAAATCTATGATTTCATCGAGAACTTTCTGCATACGATAACGATCGGCAACAGAGGTATGGGCTTGAACGACAAGGTTTTGGCAAAGGTGGGCGTCACGGTAAAGTTTCAGAAAGATATCCGCAAGTGCTTCTTCGTCACCGTAGTTGAAAAGGAAGCCGTTTACTCCGTTTTCAATAATTTCTTTTACCCCACCCCCTGCATAGGTGCTTACCGGTACGTTGTAAAGGTACATGGCTTCAAGGAGTGCGATCGATAAGCCTTCCGACATCGAGGTCGACGCATAAACCTCAGATGTACAGAGCTCAAGGAACGGATCGTCAAGAAAACCGGTAAACCGGACCACTGAATCGATGCCAAGCTTTTTTGCCAGCAGTTCATATTGTTTTTTAAACGGTCCGTTTCCGATAATGACGAGCTTTGCTTTGATTCCCCCGTTGGCCGACACAAAGCGAGCAAAGCTTCTGATAAGAAAGTCGAAACCCTTGTTCCGGTCAATACGTCCCATGGCGGTGATAGTAAAGTCTCTAACGGTCGAAACTTTTTGCCGATGCTCTCTTAGAGCCTTTTTAAGCGATTCTGTATCGATGCCGTTGTAAATGACCCGGATGTTCTGCTCCTGCACAAACGGGGACTCAAACAGAGTATTTCTGATTTGACGCGCATTGACGATAATGCCGTCTGCAAGCTTTTTGTAAATCAGGTTGTTGAAGCAGGTGTTTTTTAATTTCCGGTTCGCTCCAAGCCAGATGATATTTTTAATCCTGCAAATGCGTGCAACAATACCTCCAATGGCGTAATCTTTGCGCTTTGAGGAGATAATGATTTCGATGCGGTGTTTCCGGACGATCCGGACCAATGAAGCGATAGTGTAGAGGTCCAGTTCAAAAAGGAACGGCAGTTTGCGGGTATGTGTTTTGAAACGTGCTCCAATATGAGGGGCACGGAAGCCAACAATTACCGTATGCTCCTGCGACAGTGCTTCAGCAACAAGTTTAACCGATTTTTCATTGCCGCCCCACCCTCTTCGGGCTGAATTAAGAAAAAGAAAATTCATCTGTTGTGATTATGCTGGAGCGGGCCGATACGAGTATGTAATTATAAGAATCAGGAACACTATTCTGTGAGCCACCATGTTCAAGGTAATCATTGCAGCAAGTTTAGGATGAAAAAAAGATTTTTTCTTTTTTGTTACATGAATGTTAAATAAGCATGTTAAAAGAAAACGACATACGGCAGGACGATCTTTATGGCAAAAGAGATGGTGGAACTGGATGACAGCCTGTTTGTTGGTAGGGGGTCAAAGCGCATATGCTACATTCACCCTCATGACGAAACCAAGTGTATCAAATTAGATCTTGACAGAAAGCATAGACATACAGCCAAGGAGATTCGGTATTACAAACGATATTCACGGCAGGGTATACTTGTCGACATGATAGCGCCGTACCATGGTAGAATGAAGACGAACTCCGGGGTGGGTTATGTTTTTGGGCTTGCGCGTGATTTTGATGGAAAAATATCCCGGTCGGTCACCTACTATCTCAAGACATCTGAGGATGAAAAGCTCCTGAATGATCTTTTTGCAGGAATGGCATGTCTTAAAGAATACATGATCAGGCATGGTATAACTGTTACCCTTCTTGAGGCTCATAATATGGTTTTTCAGATAAGCCATCATGGTAACGGAAAGGTTATTCTGATTGATGGAATAGGAAACAACCAGTTACTACCAATGTCTTTTTTCCTGAACTCCCATGCAAGAAAGGTCGTGCGTCGTAAATGGTCCAATTTTGAAAAAGCAATGATGAGACGGTTTTCATGTGATCAGAAAGTCTATCGGATATTTATGCGTCTACATGAAATGGTGATCTGATATGGATTATAAGCTCGTTCTCAATTCAGCCGAAATTAGAGGTAAGGGGAGCATGCATTATGGCCTCGATTAAGCTTGATAATAACCTGCTTATCGGCCAGGGGGTAACCAGATACTGTTTTCGTCATCCTGACAAAGAGTGGTTATGCATTAAGGTGGACAAAAAACCTCGTGACAAGGTAACACTCAGGGAAATTACTTTTTTGAAACGTTTCGAACGCAGGGGGATTTCTTGGGATATGCTGAGTGAGTATTACGGCAAAGTTGATACCGATAGAGGTACTGGGTATGTGTTCAGACTGATCCGCGATGCTGATGGTTCTGTTTCCAGCACCCTGCGTTATTATTTGCTGCATGAGTATGAACGTATCGATTACAGGAAAATGAGAGAAGCTTTTTTTTCCTTTCGTCATTTTCTAATCGATCAGAAGATTCAGATTTTCTCTCTTCTCGATTATAATGTGGTGTATCAGAAAGTTTCAGCGGACGAAGGGCGCATCGTGCTTATAGACAGCATTGGTAATAATCAGTTTCTTCCAACTGCTGATTATCTGGGGTTTCTTGCAAAAAGGGTTATCAAACGCAAATGGTACACGTTTGAGAAACGACTAATGCGGGATTATGGGAATAATGACCGTCTGGTGAAAATTATCGAGGAACTTCGGCGTTACCCTTAGTGGGTTTTCTGTTTTGTATTTCAGTGCAGAAACTGCTTAATTCATCCTTCATTCTCTGAAGGGAAAATTTTCTAGTGACATCTTGGTATGCTTTCCTGGCAATGGTTGCAGTGAGTTGTCGGTCAACATAAAGTCTTCCGATTATTTCAGCAAGCCTTTCTTCATCTCCATAATCTACTAAGAGACCGTTTTCTTCGTCAGTGATTACCTCTTCCGAGCCCCCTGCTCTGGTGCTGATCGGAGCGTTACCGAGGTACATTGCTTCCAGCAGGGCGTTAGAGATGCCTTCATTGGTTGATGTCATGGCAAATACATCGCTTGCGGCAAGATATGGGTAGGGATTTTGAAGAAAACCGGGAAAGACAGCACGGCTTCTGATGCCGAGGGTCTCGGCAAGCGATATCAACTCTTCTTTTTTCGGGCCTTCTCCGATGATGACCAGGCCTGCATCTGCGTCCGGAAAACTTTTTAAAAACTGGCTAAAGCTCCGTATCAAAAAATCGAAACCTTTGCGATGTGTCAGTGTGCCCAGTGCAGTGACCGTGAATGGAAACGGCTTTTCGATAGCTGGAACACTCCGTTGATCGATTTTATGCGTGTCCAGGCCATTGTAGATGACCTTGATCTGGGCTTTTTGCATATATCGGGCTTGCAAAAGAGTCCGCTTTGTTTTTTCTGCGTTGACTATAATGCCGTCAGCTAGCGTGTTATAGATGAGTCTGTGAACAATCGGTATTTGCAGCCTACGGACAATGCCGAGGCGGAGTATGTTGGTGGTTCCGCAGATTCTGGCGGCAAGCCCTGCAAGGACGTAATCCTTGCGTTTGGTTGGAATCAGAATGTCAATTTTTTCCTTTTTTATAATCCCGACGAGTTTGGCAAGCGAATAAAGATCAATATGGCTCATGCAGGGGAGGCGATATTTACGGACAGCGATGTTGTCTCCGACGACAGTTCTTCGGTAGACGAGACTGACTTCGTGCGAAGCCGAAAGGGACTCTGCAGCCATGCGCACCCATTTCTCGGTTCCGCCCCATGTTCTTGCTGAATTAATGAATAAAATATTCATCAGTAACTCTTCAGGTGGAAAAACTTTGCCTGATAAATGCCATATTTGTGCATTAAAGGACTGTAACCGGCAGAACATTGAAAAATTCCTGACCGGGGGGCTCAATTTGCGCGATTTTTATATTATTTCCGCCGGAAAGCTTCAGGAGCAGGTTTTTTGTTGAGCGTTTCAGGTAAAAGGAATATAAATATCTCCGTTCCACTGGTTTTCATCGTGAAAGCAGATATGATGCAATGAATGATATACATCATTCCCTTAAAAAGAAAAATCTTGTTTTTTACTCGACCAGTGCGACCCTGCTGGTTGTTCTTGTTCTGTACCCTCTTTTTGGTGCCGCTATAATGTCGCTTGTTTTGCCTGAAGCAGGGAGCGGGGACGCTTTTTCGTGGTTTGACAAGCAAGATCTTCCTGCAATCAGAACAGTGCAGGTTGTGGGGCAGGTTTTTGTGCTTGTCTTGCCTGTTTTCTTTCTTGCCGGACTGCATACCGGGGAAAGGTGGCCGTTTTCGAAAAAAAATCTTGAGTTTCTCGGTTTGGGTCACAAGGTATCGGGGTACGGTGTTTTGCTTGCTGTCATAGGTGTTTTACTGCTGCAGCCTTTCATTTATGTTGTAATTGAAGGTATAAGGTATCTTCTTCCATATCTGGGAGAGTTCGGTGAAGGGCTTCTTGAGGATCAGCAACGGCTCGAACGGTTTCTGATGTTTCTTGCGGGAGCGGATTCTTTCAGTGAGTTCCTCACTGTGGCATTTGTTATCGCAGTGATCCCGGCTTTCTGCGAGGAAGTGTTTTTCAGGGGGTACATTCAGAAAAACTATATGGATGCTCTTTCGCCTGCCGGTGGAATTTTGCTGACGGGCTTTGTTTTCGGACTGTTCCACCTGAGCCCTGCCAACCTTGTCCCATTGACGTTTATGGGCTGGTATCTGGGCTACGTATATTATAAGACACAAAGTCTTTTTGTGCCGGTTACCGTTCATTTCTGCAACAACTTGTTGTCGCTTGCCGTGTTGCAGTTACAGGAAAAAACCCCGGATGTTTCGGAGCGCCCGGTTATCACGGACGAAACGATCGGCATGGCCGTCCTTTTTGTAACGGTCTCCCTGCTGCTTTTTGCTTTTGTCATGCGGAGCTTCAGCAGACTGTTTTCTGTAAAGCGTTCTTGACGTAAGACGGTAGCTGTTGATTATGGCGTTTTTTTTGTAGTTTCATCACCCGGCTGGCATGGAGGCAATCAGCTCAGGAAAGATATCATAGATTGCAATGGGAGAAACAGGTATTTCAAATTTGCAGCAGAGGATTGCAGTAGCCCTTGTCGGCATTCCGCTGATCCTCTGGCTGAACTGGATGGGCAGGGAATATTTTTTTGTCCTGGTACTTCTGTTAACCCTGTTGGCTACCAGTGAATTTCACCGGCTTCTTTCCGTTAGAACTTTTCCTCCTGCGTTGCCATGGTTTTTGTTTTTTTCGCTTGTGCTGCAGTTGAATTTTTTTTTGCAGGTTGTTGACGCATGGTTGCTGATCCTGTTTATTCTGATGGTGTTGCTTGTACTCGAGTTGTTCAGAACAGCGGGATCAAGGATAGTCAGTATCGGTTCGTCGATGACGGCGCTGCTCTATGTGAACGTCACGTTCGGGTCAATGCTGCTGCTGAGAAAGATGGAGCCGATGGGAGCTTCCTACGTTCTGCTGATGTTTGTCTGTATCTGGGCTGCTGATATACTGGCATATTTTGGAGGGAGCCGCTTTGGGGGGAGGTTATTTAAAAGAAAGTTGTTTGAACGATTGAGCCCGCATAAAACCTGGGAGGGCTTTATCGCCGGGTGTGTTGGAAGTGTGTTTGGTTCGGCAGCAGTTGCTTATTTTGATCCCGGGCTTCATAGTGGTTTTGCGCTACTGGCCGGGCTTTTTACAGGACTGTTAAGCCCTCTTGGCGATCTGGTTGAGTCGATGTTCAAGCGTGATGCCGAAGTCAAGGACTCCTCTTCGTTGATTCCTGGCCACGGAGGAATTCTGGACCGTTTCGATACCGCGATGTTTATCTCGCCGTTGCTCTATCTCTATGCGTTTTTCACCGAGTCCCTGAATGGACTGTAGTGAATGTTTTCTTATATTGACGATTCTTTTCGCTGATGTTGAAAAGAGCACCCCGGTTTGAATGAAAAAACATCAAGTCGTTTGCCATAATGAAGATTGAAGGTCTGCTGTCCGAAAAATATATAACGCTACATCTTGAAGTGACTGCAAAAGATGAGGTTATAGGTAAGATGCTCTCGATAGCAGGCTCTCATCCCGGCGTAAAGAATCTGCAGAAACTGCGTAAGGATGTGCTGAAGCGTGAAAAGGAGATGTCGACGGGGATAGGCAAACAAATTGCACTGCCTCATGCAAAAACCGATGCTGTAACGGAGCCCGTCCTTGCTCTTGCTACGCTTGAAAACAGCATTCATTTCGACTCTATTGACAACGAGCCTGTGCAGGTTGTTTTTCTGCTTGCCACTCCCGAGGAGATGCTGGCAGAACATTTGAAACTTCTTGGTCGCATTACGCGTCTTGCCGGGAGGGTAGACGTCAGGGAAAAGCTCATGGCGGCATCGAATTCTTCCGAGGTTCTCGATCTTTTCAGGGAAGAGGAAAAGGATTTTCCGCAGATATAAATATCAAGAGTTAAGAACGGTCTGGTTATGTCGCAATATCGTGCGGTAAAGGGCACAAAAGATATTTTTCCCGGCGAAATCGCTTCATGGAAGCATATTGAGAAAGTGATTCACCGAGTGGCGGATCTTTACGGATTTCAGGAGGTTCGTACACCTGTTTTTGAATATACCGAACTCTTTCAGCGAAGCATTGGGGAAACGACCGACATTGTCGGCAAGGAGATGTTTACGTTCAGACCTGAAGAAAGAGGGCAATCGATAACGTTGCGGCCGGAAATGACAGCAGGTGTAATGCGGGCTTATATTCAGGGCGGCCTTGCTGCATCTGCTCCGGTTCATAAACTGTATTATATTGCCGAACTGTTTCGCAAGGAACGGCCACAGGCCGGTCGCCAGCGCCAGTTTTCCCAGTTTGGTGCAGAGCTGATCGGGTCGTCTTCTCCGGAAGCCGTCGCAGAAGTAATCGGCATGATGATGCAGGTGTTTGCTGATCTGGGAGTAGCCGGGCTCAAACTTAGGGTGAACTCTCTTGGCGACCTTGATGACCGAAAACACTACATAAAGGCACTGAGAGAGTATCTCGAACCATATTCCGCTGGTTTTGACGACGTTACAAAAGAGCGGCTGGGTAAAAACCCTCTTCGCATTCTTGACTCCAAGGACCTTGATATACAGGAAGTTGTTGCAGGGGCACCGAAGCTGCGCGATTATATCAGTGTTTCGGCAGTCGATGAATTTGAACGGGTACTGCGCTATCTTGATGAGAAAGGGGTGGCCTACGTCATTGATCCTTTGCTTGTCAGGGGTCTTGATTATTATTGCCATACCGCTTTTGAAGTAATAAGTCCGGAACTCGGCGCGCAGGATGCCATAGGCGGCGGCGGCAGGTACGACGGTCTGGCAAAACAGCTTGGCAGCAAGGCCGATATTCCTGCTGTTGGTTTTGCCGTCGGGATGGAGCGGCTGTTGATCACCATGGAAAAACAGGGGTTGCTTGAACATCTCGAACCGGAGGGGCCCCAGGTATATATTGTGCTTCAGGATCCCCGGCTCGTAGGGGAGGCCGTCGGTATCTGTGATGCATTGCGAAAATCCGGGATCAAATCATTGATGGATCTTGCCGGAAGAAGCATGAGAGCCCAGATGAGAGAGGCAAACAAGATAGGTGCAGCATATGCCTTGTTTATCGGGCAGAGCGAAATGCAAAGTCAGGTATTCGGATTGAAAAATCTCAAAACATCCGAACAGGAATCTCTGTCCGTCCGGGATATTATCGGGAAACTGAAGCCGGGTCGAGGTATGTGAAAAAGTTGGCGTTTTGCAGCGGTTGTAAAACACTACTGATGCCTTATCCTGAAAATTTGGATCGGAAACCGGGGACCGGAGTCGGTTTTCAGGATCGAATAACATCGGTCTCCGGTTGGAGAAGAGGATGTATGTCACACAAAAAGGTTTCTGTGTATACCAAGCCCGGATGTTCGTTGTGCGAAAAGGCAGTGCTGCTGATACACAAAGTCCGGTCGGGCATACCTTTTCATCTCGAAATTATCGATATCACGCATTCCCAAAGACTGATGGAGGACCATGGCTTGCATGTTCCGGTTGTTTTCATCGACGGTGCCGAGGTTTTCCGTTACCGTGTGAATGAGGGAAAATTTCGGGCTCTGCTTGCCAGCCGGGAAGAATAAGGGAACAATGCCGGGAAGTTGTTTGTTAGTACGGTTGCATTGGCTTTCTTGCCTGCCTGTTTGTTTGGTCGGTTACTCTTGGGTGGACTTTGGTTTTTATCGTTGTATAAGACTGTTGTAAAGATGCTGTTTCTTTTAAGACTTATCCTTTTTATCGTTGTACTGTTTCTGCTGATAAGAGCAGTGTTACGCTTCCTTGCGGGGCGTTTTTTAAAGCAGCAATGGCCGTTTCATTCCTTTTTTCGAAACAGAGGGAATGGAACTTCTGCTCCCGGTGTGGTTACCGAGGAGGCTGATTTCGAGGTGATAGAGACGACTATCAAGGAAAATGAAGAGTCTTCATAAAGAGGGGTGGATGTGCTGTTTCGTTTGAACTATTTTGCCCTTTTTTATACATTAAGCAACAGGTAGGGAAAAGGACAGGGATTTTTTGGAAAGTGGGTTGCCCCCACTTTTTTGTTTTTCTGAGATAATCCAGGGTTGTTGACGTGGAAAAAGAGAGGTTGTTGTCATTTATTCGTGATGTGCTCGAGACATGCAGGGAGGAAACCGGTTTTACGGGCAGGCAGCATGTTTTTCTGGTTGATATTTATGTAAAAGGGGGCTCTCCGTCAAGCAAAATAGAGGTGCTGGTGGATACGGATTCGGGTATTTCGATAGCGGAGTGTCTATCGGTCAACCGTTGTCTGAGTAGCGCTGTTGATGCGAACGATGAAGTGAAGGGTCTGGTCGGCGATGATTACGAGCTTACTGTCTCTTCGCCCGGTATCGGGGCGCCGATAAAGCATCTGCGCCAGTATATCCGTCATACCGGGCATCTTTTGCGCGTGCAGTATACCGATGGCGACCGGGAGGTACAGGAAGTTTCCGGAAGACTTCTCCAGGCGGAGGTGCTCGATGTTCCCGATCCGTTTATCGTTCTTGAGCCGGTTACGGCAGGAAAAGGCAGAAAGGGGGGGCGTTCTGAACCGGTACGGTTGGAGCTCGGCAGCATCAACAGGGCTGTAGTGGAGGTAGAGTTCTGAAAAAGATATAATGACGATCGTATTTTCTTTAAAATAAAGGAACTACAAAGAGATGGCAAGAAAGCAGGTAAAAGCGGAAAAGCAGGATCGGAAAGAGCTTATCGCAAACGCTTTTGGGGAAATTGAGCAGTCGAAAATCTTTCTGGACAAACGTACGGAAAGTGCGGCTGTAAAGATGGATATCGCGGATCTCCTGAAGGATATTATACAGAAACAACTGCGCAAGGATTACGATCCGGAAGTTGAAGCCAATATCTTTATCAACCCCGAACGAGGTGATTTCGAGGTTTACATTCTTAAGAAAATTGTTGATGAGGTTGATCTGCCTACCATTGAGATCAGCCTTGATGAAGTCCGGGGGATTGACGAATCTCTCGAGCTTGGGGATTATTACGAAGAGGGACCTATAAAGCTCGAAGATTATTTGACCCGTAAGTCGATACAGATTATCAAACAATCGGTCCAGAAAAAGGTGCGCGACCTGGAGCGGCAGGTTGTTTATGAGGAGTGCCTGGAAAAAGTAGGTGAAGTGGTGGCTGGAGAGGTATACCAGGTTCGGTCGAGCGAGGTTGTTTTTACCTACAATACCTCGAAAGACCATCGTGTTGAGTTGACGCTGCCGAAATCCGAGATGATGAAAAAGGATAACCCCAGGCGGACTCCGAGGATGAAATTATATGTAAAACGCATCGAGAGAGAAAAGGTAAAAGTCCGCCAGGACGACGGGTCAATTATGGAAAAGGAGAAACCCGATGGTGCAATGAAGGTTATTGTTTCGAGAATTGACGATCGTTTTTTGTATAAACTTTTTGAAAGCGAAGTCCCTGAAATTCTGGACGGTCTTATTGTCATAAAAGGAATTGCCAGAGTGCCCGGTGAGCGGGCAAAGGTGGCTGTTGAATCGACAAGCTCACGAATCGATCCTGTTGGTGCGAGTGTCGGGTACAGGGGAAAGCGTATCCAGAGTATCGTCAAGGAGCTGAACAATGAAAATATCGATGTGATCTACTATACTGACGATCCTCAGATATTCATTGCACGGGCTCTGCAGCCGGCAAAGATCGATCCTATGACAGTTCATGCGGATATGAAAACCCGCAAAGCCAGGGTAATGCTCAAGCCGGAACAAATAAAGTACGCCATAGGGAAAAACGGTAATAATATTCATCTGGCGGAACGTCTCACGGGCTATGAGATAGATGTATACAGAGATGTTATCGACAAATCCATGGAGGATCCGAACGATATCGATATTATCGAATTTCGGGAGGAATTTGGTGATGACATGATTTATCAGCTTCTCGATAACGGACTTGATACGGCCAAAAAGGTTCTTCAGGCAGATATAGAGATGATTGAAGAAGCACTGATCGGTCCTTCGAAAAGCGAGGAAGCGACTATTTTCAGCAGGGGGAGAAAAACATCTTTCAAGCAGAAAGAGAGAAGGCTCAGTGACGATGAAAGGCGTTACTGGAAAAAGATCGCGGAAAACATTTACAAAACGGTAAAAGATCAGTTTAATGAAGCTGACCTGCAGGATATTGTCGATGAGGGTGATGGAGGAGCACAAAATGACGGTGATGCGGATGTCGTAGACGCTGAGAAATGACGGCAAAAACAAAAAAAGATCCGGTAAGCAGGCTGATTTGTGCAGGTAATGACCATCGAGAACCTGGGCCGGGTTTCGTGATCGGGAGATAGTGTTGTAGACCTGTTGCTTTAGCGTGTTGCAGTGGCAGGGTTCAGCAATAAGCTACCAAACAGAGAGGAGGTTGTATGTCCCCTGAGGGAGAGGAGATGAGGTATCGGATCAGTGATATTGCAAGAGAACTGCAGGTTAGCCCGCAGGAGGTGCTGCATTTTGTCAAAGAAGCGGGGGGAAAGGTTGCCTCGACATCTTCTATGGTCAAAGGGCCGATGCGTGACTTGATCCTGAATCAGTTCAGTGATGAGAAGAAACTCGTGGATGAAACCCGCAAGATTCGTGAGGAGAAACAGTTGAGGCTGTCCCGTCTTGAGGAGCAGTCGAGAAAGACCTATGAGAAAGAACGGCAGCTTAAGGATATCATCAGCGGTCGTTCCGATAAGGCTGCAGCTCAGTCGAAAACAGAGCCCGAGCCTCCGTCGGCCGAAACTGAGCTGGTTGAGCCGAAGGACGCTGTAGAAGAATCGAAAACCCCGGAAACTGTTCTTGAAAGCGAGAAACCGGTCGAACCGGAGCCAAAAGAGCAAACGTCGGTAAAGGCCGAGGATGAAGCACAGCAGGTTGATGAGGGGGACGAAGCGGAAGAACAGATTACTTTCGAGAGTCCTCAGAAAATCGGGGGGCTTACGGTTTTTGGAACGATCGATGTTCAAAACGGACCTGGTACAGGGGGTGATGTTGAAAAAAAGAAAAAGAAAAAACGTAAGAAGCGGTTTAAAGAACAGGCAGACGAACTGAAGGATGAGTTCGATATTGTCATCAAGGAGGGAGAACACGCGCCTGAGGAAAAGGCTGTTGCTGACAAGAAGGCAGTAAAGAAGGAGCCGGAAGAGAGTCAGAAAGCAACCGAGGCATCCGGTCTTCCAAAAAGGAAAAAGGGGAAGAAGAAAAAGAAGCCCGAAGTTGATGAAAAAACAATCGAAAAGAATATCCGCAGCACCATCTCAGGCATGGACGAGAGCGGCGGCGGCGGGGTTTCAAGGCAGCGGTTCCGCAAAATGCGCAAGATTGAACGTGAAAAAGAGCTGGAAGCTGCTGAAGCAATCAAAGAGGCACAGCGCAGTATTATAAGAGTCACAGAATTTGCTACTGCTCATGAACTGGCTGATCTTATGGGGGTAACTCCAAAAGAGATTATTCAGCACTGCTTTACCATGGGAAAATTCGTGACGATCAATCAACGGCTCGATAAGGAGACCATCGAGCTTGTTGCCATGGAGTTCGGGTTTGAGGTCGAGTTTGTTTCCGAGGTTGAAGCGACAGAGGTCATTGACTCGGAGGACAGAGAGGAAGACATGGAGATAAGGCCTCCGGTTGTTACGATTATGGGCCATGTGGATCACGGCAAGACTTCTCTCCTGGACTATATTCGAAACAGTAACGTCGTTGCCGGTGAATCCGGCGGTATCACACAGCATATCGGTGCGTATGAAGTATCACTTGAAGGGGACCGTAAAATTACTTTCCTTGACACCCCCGGCCACGAAGCATTTACAGCTATGCGTGCAAGAGGTGCCCAGGTAACGGATATTGTTATTCTTGTTGTCTCGGCGGATGACAGCGTGATGCCGCAGACAATTGAAGCGATAAATCACTCGAAAGCCGCCGAAGTTCCGATTGTCGTTGCTATCAACAAAATCGACAAGCCGGAAGCAAATCCTGAAAAAATAAAAACACAGCTTTCGGAGGCCGGTGTGCTGGTGGAAGACTGGGGTGGCGAGTACCAGTGTCAGGAAATTTCGGCGAAGCAGGGTACAGGTATCGATGGGCTCATGGAAAAAGTGTTGACAGAGGCTGAAATCAGGGAGTTGAAGGCAAACTTTTCGAGCAATGTTCCTGCAAGAGGAATTATCGTCGAGGCGGAGCTTGACAAAGGCAAGGGTGTTGTTTCGACCGTTCTCGTGCAACGGGGCTTTTTGAAAGTCGGGGATCCGTTTGTGGCCGGTCATACAATGGGGCGCGTGAGGGCACTTATGGACGAAAGGGGGAAAAGAATCAGAGAGGCAGGACCTTCTCAGCCTGTCAGCGTCCTTGGTTTTGAAGA
The DNA here is from genome assembly GCA_022360275.1 of Chlorobiales bacterium. GTDB lineage: Bacteria > Bacteroidota > Chlorobiia > Chlorobiales > Chlorobiaceae > Prosthecochloris. Next base: position 7,869 of record JAKSDC010000029.1, on the reverse strand, counting down.
TCTGCCTCAGTCAGGGGATGAGTTTACGGTCATGTTCTCTGACAGGGAGGCCAGGGAGATTGCACAGAAACGACAGATTATTCGTCGAGAACATGAGTTCCGGCGCAGTACCCGTGTTAAGCTTGACAGTATTGCAAGGCAGATTAAAGAGGGGCTTATGAAGGAACTGAGTGTCATCATAAAAGCAGACACGGATGGTTCCATACAGGCTCTTGCTGACGGTTTGATGAAAATACACAATGAAGAGGTAAAGGTACAGATTATCCACCAGGGTGTCGGTCAGATAACCGAGACGGACGTTTTGCTTGCTGCTGCATCTGACGCCATTATTATCGGGTTCAGAGTCAGGCCCAATGTCAATGCTAAAAAGCTTGCCGAAAAGGAAGATCTGGATATACGTTTTTACAGCGTTATCTATCATGTGATAGAGGATGTCGAGCAGGCTCTTGAAGGTATGCTGTCGCCCGAGCTTCACGAAGAGGGGGTCGGTTCGCTTGAAATTCGCCAGGTGTTTAAAGTGCCGAAGGTCGGCAATGTCGGTGGATGCTATGTGCTTGAAGGAAAAATATTCCGGGACTCCAGGGTTCGCCTGCTTCGGGAAGGGGTTCAGATATACGACGGTGAGCTCGAATCGCTTAAACGTTTTAAGGATGATGTCAAAGAGGTTGACGCAGGATATGAATGCGGATTGAATCTCAAAGGATACAGCGATATAAAGGTGGGAGATATTATCGAGGCCTACAGGGTTGTTGAGAAGAAGAGAAAACTTTGAATATCCTCTAACATGTCGATTCGTACTGACAGGGTTGCGTCTTTGCTGCAGAAGGAACTTAGTGCAATTTTCGAAAAAGAATGGCCTCGAGGCGGGCCTCTCCTGACTGTTGTGGAGGTGAAGGTTACGAATGATCTTGGAATAGCGAGGGTGTACGTTTCCGTCATTGGCAGTGACAAAGAAAGGGCGGATGCGGTCAATCGCTTGCAGAATGAAACAAAATATATTCGCAAACTGCTTTCAGCCAGGATACGTCATCAGTTTCGCAGGATACCCGAGCTGGAATTTTACGAAGACCGCTTGTTTGAGAAAGCCAGCAGGATCGAGGAGCTGTTGAAACAGGCTCTTGGGGGGCCGAAGTGATGTTTTGCGATTACCTTCTCTCTTCCCGTCATTTTCGGGCCCGCTCCCTGAAATTCGCGAGCATCTCTTTCACCGGGCACTACCCCGGGATCCGTTGCTGACCCCGAAAAACCGTATGGATGCCGCATCGCCCCCGTGTGATTTATAACTGGGCAGATGCGTGTGTGTTTCGATATCGATGCTGAACCCCGAAAGATGGATATCGGAAACGGAGTCAAAAAGAAACCAATTAAACAAAGTGGTGGTAACGCAGGCTTTGAACAATGATTGAACAGGAAAAAGTTTCTGCGATAAGTGCAGCCGGTGATTTTCTGCTCGTGGACAAGCCGATGGACTGGACTTCTTTTGACGTCGTGGCAAAAATTCGCAACACCTATAGCGCAGCAGGACTTCGCAGGAAAGTCGGACATTGCGGTACACTGGATCCGCGTGCAACCGGATTGCTTATTCTGGCAACCGGTAAAAAAACAAAACAGGCTGCGGATATCGAGGCACTTGACAAGGTATATGAGGGTACGATAAAACTCGGCGTAATGACGGAAAGCCATGACACGGAGACGCCCGAGTATGGAGAGTGCGGCGTCAGCCATCTTGGCATAGAAGAAATACAGGCAGCCGCAGTCGTTCTGGAAGGCAGACATATGCAAAAGCCCCCGATGCATTCGGCAGTATGGCATAAAGGCAAGCGGCTTTATGAGTTTGCGAGAAAAGGAGAACATATTGCGGAAAGAAAAGCCCGTGAAATATGCGTCAGCAGTTTTGAGATTCTCTCGGTCGATCTTCCTTTTGTCCATTTCGGAATGCATGTTTCCAAAGGGGCGTACATAAGGGTGTTGGCTCATGATTTTGGGCAGAATCTTGGGGTAGGAGGATATCTGGTTTCCCTGAGAAGAGTTTCTATAGGCAGGTACAGCGTCTCTGATGCAAGAAGCGTTGCCGATACTGTCGAGATTATTCTTCGCGGTGCAAGAGATTCAGAAAGTTAGGCGGTTTATGCGAATTGTCATTTATCAGGAGCCGAAAGTTACGGATTACCATACCGGGAAAGAGACAGTGTTTCCGCAGAAACCTTCTGCGGTTACTGTGGGATCGTATGACGGGGTGCATGCCGGTCATCGCCGGATAATCGGTCAAATGGTAGAAACCGCTTCGGCACTTGATCTTCGAAGTGTTGTTGTGACATTTGAGCCTCATCCAAGGCAAATCGTCAACCGGGACCCGGCAGGACGCCTCAAGCTTTTGACTCTCCTGGAGGAAAAAGCCATGTTGATTGAAAGTCTCGGTGTGGAGTGGCTGTTTGTCGTGAAATTTGACAGTGCCTTCGCCGCCCAAAGCTCCGAATCATTTATTCAACGTGTACTGCTTGATAGGATAGGGGCAAGGAGCGTCGTCATAGGATATGACCACGGATTCGGGCGGGACCGAAAAGGGGGAATAACTACCTTGCGCCGGATGGCGGAGCAATACCGGTTCGAAGTCAAAGTCGTTGATGAGGTGCGCCTGAGCTCTGAACATTTTTCAAGCACAAAGATACGTACACTCCTCCGGGAAGGACGCATCAATGAAGCAAATCTTTTTCTGGGATATCCTTATCTGATTTCCGGGAAAGTCGTGCATGGTGCCAAAAAAGGGCGCGAACTTGGATTTCCTACAGTCAATATCCGGATCGGAAGTTCTGACAAGCTGTTACCGAAATTCGGGGTGTATATCGCCACAACGGTTATAGATGGCCGTGAGTTCAAGGCTATGATGAATATCGGGGTAAGGCCGACAGTTGCCGTCGATTCGGTGCCGGTAGTGGAAGCCTATATTCTGGATCATAAAGGAGATTTATACGGAAAGAGACTGATTTTTCGCCTGCTTGAGAGATTGCGGGATGAAATGAGGTTCACATCGTTTGAAGCATTGCAGGAACAGTTGAAGAAAGATAAAAAAATGGTGGAGCAATATCAGAAATAATACTATATTTCCGATCTTGCGATTCTAAACAACAAATGACAGGTCATGAGTGTCACAAAGGAAATCAAGACGAATATTATCAAAGAGTTTGGCGGTTCAGAGCAGAATACCGGGCAGACAGAGGTTCAGATTGCGCTTTTCAGCAAACGTATCAACGATCTTACCGGACACCTTAAAGTTCATCCGAAAGACAAGCACTCCCGTCATGGCTTGCTCAAGCTTGTAGGGAAAAGAAAAAGCCTGTTGGCATACCTGAAAAAAACCGATATCGAGCGCTATCGCAAGGTTCTTGCTGATCTTGACCTTCGCAAGTAAAAGGTTTCCGTGCAGATCATAGCTTTCACCCGGTCTCGATAGAGTCGGAGGGAAAAGGTTTCCTTTACGAACTTAACAGTACAGGATTATGTTGGAAAGCATGACGGGTTTTGGAAGTGCAGAATGTGTAAAAGACGGAGTTCATGTTGTCGCGGAGGTGCGCTCGGTAAATAACAGGTTTGCAGAGATAAGCGTTAAACTTCCCCGTCAGTTTTCCTCCTATGAGCTCGAGGTTCGCGAGCAGATACGTTCGTGCCTGCAAAGAGGCAAGGTATCGGCGTTTGTACAGGTTAAGCTGGATGAGGAAAAGCAGATTCCGGTCACTGTTAATCGAGAGAAGATAGGGGCGCTAAGGGAGCTTCTCGACATTGTTCGGGAAGAAGCGCGTATCGAAAGTCCTCTGAATCTTGACCATTTCCTGCGTTTCTCCGAAATATTTGACTCCGACAACACGCTTCTTGAAAAAACAGCCGAGATCTGGCCTTTCGTCAGAGAGGCGCTGCTCCAGGCTGTTGAAGGGATGAAGAAAATGCGGCTTCAGGAGGGTGAGGAGCTGGCAAGGGATTTTATGGAAAGAATTGCATTGATCAATACTGCACTGGATGAGATTCAGGTTTTGTCACGTGACAATGTGGCGGCTGTTCGGCAGCGTCTCTTGGAAAAAATAGCAGTTATAGCGGACAATGAAGTAAACTACAGCAAGGAACGTCTTGAAGTGGAACTTGTCCTGATGTCCGATAAACTGGACATTACTGAAGAGTGTATCCGTTTTGCGAGCCATAACAAATTCTTTGTCGATGAGCTGATGAACAGCGAGAGCGGGTCAGGGAGAAAACTTAATTTTCTCTTGCAGGAACAGTTGAGAGAGGCAAATACCATCGCTTCCAAATCCCAGAATGCCGATATTTCCCAAAAAATTGTGCATATCAAGGAAGAGCTGGAAAAGATCCGTGAACAGCTTCAGAATATTGAATAAAAAGCTGTTTGATTGTTGAGTTGTTGAGAGTGCAAGAAGCCGGAATTCAGAGAAGCAGGAGGCCAGCAAGAGATCAACTGGCAGGGTGCTACGTGTCACGTGTCATGCGGGAGAACATGATCGGGAATTGGGATCGTCAAGGTTTAATGAAACGTATATGACTGACAGGCAGGGCAAATTAATTGTGTTTTCGGCTCCCTCCGGTACCGGAAAATCAACGGTTGCAAAACTGGTCATGGAACGCATTGACGGGCTTTGTTTTTCAGTATCTGCGACGACGCGCCGGAGAAGGGAAGGAGAAGTTGACGGTAAGAATTATTATTATCTGACAAAAAAAGAGTTCGAGGAAAAAATAAGAAGCGGCGGTTTTATTGAATATGAGCATTTCTTTGGCAATTTTTACGGAACATTGCTGGATAAAACGAGGGGAGAGATCGATTCCGGCAAAAATCTGCTGTTCGATCTTGATGTCAGAGGGGCATTGAACCTCAGGGAGCGTTTCCCGGACAGCTCCCTTTTGATTTTTCTCAGGCCGCCTTCTCTTGAAGAACTCAAAAAACGACTCCGGAAGAGAGCGAGCGAGAACGATAAGGCGCTTAAGGAACGGCTTGAAAGAGCCGAGTTTGAGCTTTCTCTGGCACATCAGTTTGACCGGGAGGTGGTAAACGATGATCTGGACCGCGCAGTTGATGAAGTGACGGCGGTTATTACCGAATTTCTTTCAAAACAATAAATGCATGCGAGCGTATGTCCGTTAAACCAGTTGATCTGAACAGACTGAGAGCAAAACACGACAATCTTTATGAAACGGTCGTGGCCATATCAAAAAGGGCCAAGGAAATTCATGAAGAGGAGCGTGCAGAGCTTGAAGAAAAACTACTCCCTTACAAGGAGATGATTCGCAACCCTGCCAGTGAGTCGGAATCTGACAAGGTGTTTCCCGAGCAGGTTGCAATCAGCCTTGAATTTGAAGCTCGTCAGAAAACCGCTCAACGGGCGATCAGCCAATTTCTTCAGGACAAGTTTGACTATGCCCTGGAGGAGAAGGGAGATACGGTAAAAGTGCAGGATAGTGAAGAAAATGAAGCTGACAGGGATTAACCAGATTACCCTCAGGGTCAATGATGTGAGGGTTGCAGAAGATTTCTATGTAGGGGTGCTCGGCATGAAGGTCGAGTACCGGGCAGGCGCCAACATTTCCTATCTGAGGGTCAAGTCGGATATGATTGTTCTTGTTAAAGCCGAAACGCCAGGTGTTCCCGAAGCTCGTGATATCCGGATTGATCATTTCGGTTTCAGGCTTGCCGCCGATGCAGAGGTTGACGAGGCCGCGGATTATATGGAAGAGCAGGGGGTACATCTTGTTACAAGACCGGCCCAGCGCAGAGAGGGAAGAGCTTTCTTCGTCATGGACCCGGACGGGAATCTTATTGAATTTTATTCGATGAAGTCCAGAGAGCTTGACGCCTCTGAAGAGTTGATAGACAACAGCTCTCCCGATAAGCTGGCTGCTCAATCGAGGAAAAAAATGGCTGAGGGAGGCACGGGCAGGAAAACCAGAAGAAGCAGAAAGTAAAAACTCACGGTTAGCTATGGACGTCAAGGCTTTGACATATGCCGTAACAGTTATTGAAAGGGAGATCGGCGGGCTCCGCAAGGAGATAGAAATTTGCAGAAACAACGCCAGGGAGTCCATGAATCAGGGCGACCCGTCAGAAAAAGCTGCACTGCTTGGCACAATAAAAAAAGAGCTTGAAACCTGCAGTTTCCAGCTTGACGAGATCACCGCCATGCTGGAATCGTTGCAGAAAGAGAGGCTTGATGCCGATACGTTTCTTGCAGAAACAACTGCTTTTCTGAAAAACAATCTCAGGCAGTTCCCTCCAGCCGGAGATCAGGATTTTTCAGCATCATCCATCAGCCCGCTTGCCTGATGCATTTCCGATTGTAAGCCTTCCTGAAGCAGAAGCCTTTCGGCTTCCCTGAGCTGCTCCAAGGTGTTTATACCTTTAATTTCATCAGCATTCGCTGTTTGAAAGGCACAGACCTTTTCCCCTTTTTCGAAACAAACCGAAAAAACGTCTGTGAGATAGTATTCCTGCTGGGCGTTATTGTTGGTGATCTGCTTCAGAGAACTGAAAAGTGTGTCTGTCCTGAAGACATAAACACCGGAATTGATCTCCCGTACAAGCAGCTCTTCAGGCGAGGCGTCTTTGTGTTCGACAATTCCGGAAACAGTGTCGCTGTTTCCGTATCGGACGATTCTCCCGTATCCCGAGGGGTCATGCAGGCAAGCTGTCAGGACTGTCGCCGCCGCATTTTCCATACGGTGCCTGGCAATGAGTTCACGGAGCGTTGATATGTTCACGAGAGGAGCGTCTCCCGACAGGATGAGGATATCTCCCCGGAAAGAACAAAGATTTCCTTCGGCTTGCATAACGGCATGGCCTGTGCCGAGCTGGGGTTCCTGAAGAGCCCACTCGACAGGGTAATGTTTTGTTGCTTCTTTCACTTTGTCAGCCTGATGACCGACAATCAATACGATTTTTTCAGGGCCGAGAGTTTCTGATTTCTCGAGTACATACTCTATAACAGGCCTTCCATTTGCCTGGTGCAGCACTTTAGCCAGATCGGACTTCATCCTGGTGCCTTTTCCGGCGGCCATGATAACGATTGCTAACGGCATAGTAAACGGGGAGTCAAAAGTTGGGAGTAAACAGTAAAAAACAAGTCAACAGTCTTTCTATAACGGTTTGTCTTCTTCGCCGGCAAGGTGGCGGCGCTTGGGGTGATTGTGTTTATCGACGATGAGAATCATAGGTTTAAATGATTTTGCCTCTTCTGCTTCTACTTCTGCAAAGGCCATGATGATAATCTCATCTCCAGGCAGTGCGCATCGTGCCGCAGCGCCGTTCAGCTGAATTTCTTTTGAGCCCGGTTTCCCTTCAATGATATAGGTTTCGAAACGCGCACCGTTGTTATTGTTCACACAGAGAACTTTTTCATTCGGAAGCATATTTGCAAGTTCAAGCAGTTCGCTGTCTATGGTAATACTTCCTTCGTATTCAAGGTCTCCGCTCGTTACGACTGCGTTGTGAATTTTTGATTTTAAAAGATGTAATCTCATCGAAAAAGGAAAAATTAAAAAGTGGATTCACCGCTTGCTTTGAATATCGTATAGTTTTTCAAGGATTCATCGCTTTCAAAGCCGTAGCCCCTTATGGTTTCATGGTGTTTCTCTATGACGACATAACTATCTGACCAGAGCTTTTCCGTGTCGGCAAGTCTTTTGATATAGTCGGTTCTTACGGTTGCATTATCGGAAGTAATAACGACATTGTCGAAAGCTTCCATGTCATTGTTGTCGTATACGGTTCCTTTATCGGCCGTGAGGGTAGAGGAAGGATTCCCTATGCTGTCAAAAAAAGTAACCTTCAGGCCTTCGTCAAGGTGACGGGTGATTATATCGTTTTTTTTATACTCT
>JAKSDC010000209.1 GCA_022360275.1 Chlorobiales bacterium | reverse complement strand
TCTCTCGGCTATCGGTAAATGCAGGCCGCCGTCGATACCGATGGTGATGAATCCGCCCCGTTCTCCCCTGACGGCCATCCAGGAACCGACACCTAAAGAAAAATAGTCGCTGAAATAGTGGTGAACCCCAAGCCCGACAACACCCATGTTCTCATCGTCCGAAACCTCCCATTCCTCATATGTGGCATTGAGATAGCTGTTGGAAGCTGCCGAACCTTCAGAGGAGAAAACATGCCTGATTGGAATTGTGACAGACATAAAAGCCGCCAGCAGCAATACTGAAATTCTTGCAGGCTGAATCATACGGAAATTGTCTTTGCGGTTAGCAAAACTTTAAATAAGCCACACTACACATCAACACGCCCTACTCAACCACGTTTATTTTTGCACAACTCAACAAGGAACAGTCTACAGATAAACACTTTTTTTGTAGACAATCATAGCCAGCCCGGCATATTCACCGAAATCTGTAAGTAAAATAGGCTTTAAAGCTTGTAGAATCAAGCTTAGTTATTTACTCAGAAGGTGTTATTGCCAAAAAAGAATGCATCCATGTAAAAAAGGCACGTGCCTTTTCCTGATCAGCCTCGATTTGAACTCATATAGCTGAAAGAAATGCTTACCATCACACCGAACAATTTGAAGGCAGCAAGAATCAAAGAGGATTGACGCTTTGATTGTTGATCGGGACAGAAAGGGAAAACTTGTGCAAAGAAGTTCTTATTTTGGCATAATACCATCGCATGCAAGGTTCTACCAGTAATCCGGAAAGCAAAAAACGCATCGTGCCGCAATACTTCTTCAGAAACAAACTTCACCTCTCGCTTCTTTCAGCGCTTGGAGCTGCGAGTTGGTCGATTTATTTCGGTATCCCGGTGAACGGATGGGTTCTTCTCTGCGTCTTCCTCCTGACCTTTTCAATCTACCAGGACAACCGGGTCACCGATGATGCCGAAGATGCAACAAATGATCCTGAAGGCCTGAAGGACGCCCTCCAAAACCGGAACCTCATCACCTATGCGACTTTCTACCCGCTCTCC
>JAKSDC010000198.1 GCA_022360275.1 Chlorobiales bacterium | reverse complement strand
TTTTATTGGACACTACTGAAAACTTCGTCAGAATTTACGTATGTTTCAAGTAATGAAGTACCCCTAACGTACAGACTTCAAAATCAAACACCACGGAGAATGCAATTATGAGAAAAAGTATACCAGTACTCATTTTTCTCACGGTGTGCTTTATGCATGGTCCAGCTCTTTTTGCACAAGGTATTCTATCAGATCTTGCTTTTGCTCCTCCTCCAGCAGAACCAGGCCCAGAGCCAGCGCATGGGCCGAAACCTTGAGGGAGTCGTTACCGGTTTCTTAAGTCGTTGATTGGTATACATATATATATAAGTTGTGGTCAGAACCGAAAAAGGAGGCATCTATGAAACGCGTAACGTTTTGTCTCACCATAGTATTCCTGTTGTGTGCAGCGCCCGCTACCCTGTGTGCAGCACCTCCGGCCCCTGTGATCAACGAAAGCAAGGCACCCCGATTTCTGTATGTGCTGAGTGCCGAAAAGGGGAGCTATAAGAACGGCAAGCTGAAACTCGATGGAGTAGCCCCCCTGGTTGTTTATTTCTCGGACAGGCCGCAGCGGATAGCGGGGCATATGAGTGTGGAGAAACTTCTCGGGGCATGGGGGAAAGGGCCGGACAGTTTCAAGGCAGATCCCCCGAACGCCACGTTGTCGATTTTCGAAAAGAGCGGGAGCAGGAACGTTGTGCTGGAGCTTGAGGATCCTGTCATGTCCAAGGGGAGCGTAAGCTTCGATGTCGGGTTGCTGGAAGGCCAGCTGCCGCCGTCGTTTCGTGCTTCCAGCTTGTTTATAGATATGAATTTCGTGCTTGGCGTGGGACAATGGGATTACGAGAAGTTCGGAATTCCGTATCAAGATCCTGTTTTGGGTGACGAGGGGATTGGAGATAACGGTTATTCCAGGCCATTCGAGCCGTGAATGCCAAGTTTTTCATGCCAAGAAAGCTGTCTCATGCGTCAATTATGAGGCGGCTTTTTTGTTTTTACGGAGATCAGGTGTATTATGGCTCAAATCCTGTTGGTGTTTTTACAACAATGCTTCAATTAAACGCAGAAATGCAATGAACTGCTTTTACGAATAGCCCATTTTTGTGTTAATCCGCCCTTTGGGGGCAGCCTTTTCTCAGTGTTTGCCCTGCTGTTTGAAGGCAAACATTCTCTATTCACCGGGCAAAAGGAAGAATCAGTTCAACTGTACGTTTGTTTCAGACGGCAGCACATCTGAGGAAACCGGAGGGGACAAAACGTCGGCCTGACGAACCGAAAATGGTTTACCGGAACCGGAAGAACAGCAAAAATGTAACAGGAAAGCGGAAAAACGGAAACTTTCTGCGCATAAAAGCTTTTATTGTGGGGGAATGTAAGGGAGCAGGAAGACCGAGGCCGGAGCCTCTGAATCGTGTAGATGTCTTTGGGATTGCCCGGTGACGAACCACGACAAACAAGCAATAAGTAAGGCGCAAACAACCATGACTGCAGAGCATATATGGTCGGTTATTCGTTCGGAGGCCAGATGCGAAAGTGAGCGAGAGCCTTGCATGAAGCATTTTCTGGAGCAGCATATTCTGAGCTTTGATGACTTTGCCTCAGCACTTGCCATGCTGCTTTCGGTGAAGCTTGCGTCGAAACATTTTCCTCCTCAAGTGTTGCAAAGTCTGTTCGATGATTTTTACGGACAAAACCCTGAAGCTGTGGAAATGGCGGTGTTCGATCTTACGGCAACACTCGACAGGGACCCTGCTGCAGTCAACTATTTCGAAATTATGCTGTTTTTGAAAGGTTTCCAGGCTCTTCAGGCCCACCGTCTGGCGCACTGGTTGTGGAGCAGTGATCGCAAGCCGATGGCCTATCTCATGCAGAACAGGATGTCGGAGGTGTTCGCAGTCGATATACATCCTGCTGCAAAAATAGGTAAGGGAATCCTGCTCGATCATGCAACAAGTCTCGTTATCGGCGAAACAGCGGTGGTTGAGGACAATGTATCGATTCTGCATGAAGTGACGCTCGGGGGAACCGGCAAGGAAACCGGAGACCGGCATCCCAAAGTGAGAAAGTCTGTGCTGATCGGTGCAGGGGCAAAGATTCTCGGTAACGTCGAGATCGGAGAAGGGGCAAAAGTGGGGGCGGGCAGTGTGGTGCTGGATAACGTACCTGCGCACTACACCGTTGCAGGAGTTCCTGCACAGATTGTCGGCAGAACCGAAGTGGCCGAACCCTCTCTGGAGATGAACCAGCGCCTGAGCGCCAAACGGCGCCAGGACTGATCCGTTTTTGTTAACGCTTGAGCCGTGTGGCTATTTCCTCCCTGTATGCATTGAGTCTTTCGAGGATCTCTGCGAGATGGTCTCCTCCTGTTTTTCTGAGTAATGCGTTCGCTATTACCGGTGCCGCAACGGCTTCGGCTATAACGCTACAGGCAGGGACTGCACAGGTGTCGCTACGTTCTATGTGTGAAAGATGAGCCTCCATCGAGGTTATGTCGAAAGAGTGCAGCGGCGACATCAGTGTGGCGATAGGTTTCATGGCTGCTCTGAGATGGATGACTGATCCGTTCGTCATGCTGCCTTCCAGACCTCCAGCCCGGTTTGTTTTGCGGGAGAGACCGTTTTCCGTGCCCGGAAAAAGTTCGTCATGTACTTGTGATCCGGTTTTTCCTGCATTTTCAAACGCCCTTCCGATCTCGACACCTTTTACTGCCTGTATCGAGATGAGCGCAGAGGCAAGTTCCGCGTCGAGCCTGCGGTCGTGCTGTACATAAGAACCCAACCCCATCGGAACTCCAGTGATAAACAGCTCTATGATCCCGCCGAGGGTGTCCCCTTCTTCTTTTGCCTTGTCGATGGCAGCAACGGCTTTTTCTTCATCCGTTTTTTCCAGCATCCGCACGCAGGAGGTATCGGCTTGTTTCGTCAATGCTTCCGCGCCTTTAGCAAGAAGTTCCTGAAAGCATGGTGACGATGCTGTTTCGCCTGCAGGACCTATGGAAGAAACGTAGCTTCCTATCTGTATGCCAGCCGATCGCAGAAAGACTTTTACAAGAGAGCAGGCTGCAACGCGTGCCGCGGTTTCCCGTGCGGATGCCCGTTCTATAACCGGACGGATATCTTCAAAACCATATTTGATCATTCCGGTAAGGTCGGCATGACCCGGCCTCGGTATACTGATGGCCGGAATGTCTTCGTCCGGTTTTTCAAACGGGGCCATTTTCACTGCCCAGTTTTTCCAGTCCTTGTTTTCTATCTGGAGAGATACCGGGGATCCAATGGTTTTTCCGAAGCGTAATCCTGACAAAACGACAGCTCTGTCGGTTTCTATTTTCATGCGGCCGCCTCTTCCATATCCCTGTTGGCGCCGGACCAGCTCATGGTTGATATCCTCTTGGGTAATCGTTATTCCGGCAGGAAGACCTTCGACGATTGCCGAAAGTGCCGGTCCATGTGATTCTCCTGCTGTAAAGTATCTGATCATTATTTTTTTCAAGCTGTGCTTGGGGACATACCTACCAAATCAAGGTGTCCGAGACTGATCAGGACAATCTTTTTGCGGCTTCTTTTGCGTAATAGGTAAAAATCATGTCGGCACCGGCCCTCTTCATTGCAACCAGGGATTCCATCATGACCCTGTCACCGTCTATCCATCCTTTCTCAGCTCCGGCCATTACCATCGAATACTCTCCTGAAACGTGATACACGGCAACCGGAACGTCGAATCTTTCCTTGGTTCTATAAACGATATCAAGATAAGCGAGCCCGGGTTTGATCATGACAATATCGGCACCTTCCATTATATCGAGTTCGATTTCTTTCATGCCTTCATCGGAGTTTGCCGGATCCATCTGATAGGTGGATTTATCACCGAACTGTGGCGCCGAGTGAAGAGCGTCGCGGAACGGACCATAAAAACTTGACGAGTATTTTGCTGCATACGAAAGAATGCCGACATCCGAGTGTCCCGAGTCGTCAAGCGCTTCGCGGATTGCTCCAATACGGCCATCCATCATATCGCTTGGGGAAACCATGTCTGCACCTGCCTTTGCATGTGATATCGACATCTTGCACAGCACTTCAACGGTCTCGTCGTTGAGAATGATGCCGTCTTTCACCAGGCCGTCATGACCGAAGGGGGTAAACGGATCAAGAGCGACATCCGTCATAATGTAAAGATCCGGTACGGCTTCCTTGATAGCGCGGATAGCGCGCTGGATGATGCCGTCGTCATTATAGGCTTCGCGGCCATCTTCGGTTTTTTCTTCCGGTATGCCGAACAGGTCGATTGCCTGTATGCCCAGATCCCAGAGTTCCTGGCATTCTTTCACTGCGTTATCAATAGAAAAGCGGAAACTGTTTGGCATCGAGGGAACCTCTTCTACAACGTTCGTGCCGGGGCAGACAAATAACGGGAAGACAAGGTCGCTTTTTGAAAGCGTATTTTCCTGCACAAGATTTCTGATTGCAGGGGTTCGGCGAAGTCTTCTCGGTCGATGCACAATATTCAATAAATCTGTCTGACTCATGTTTCTGGATATGATTTGGTTTGCTGAAAAGCCAAAAATACGAAAAACTGGAAACATCGGGAAGCGTTGCGGATAAAAACTGCCTTGACATTGTCGAGAGCTGCGAGTCGAATACAGTCCCCGGCGATCTCGTCATTGAAGACTTGTAGCAGCGATTCTCTGTCCGACCGGTTTTTTCAAAAGCTCAAGAGTCCTGATTTTCCCGGCAAGTATTTTCCGCTCTATTGGCACAGCATGCCTGTTTTTGTCCAATTTTCATGAGGCTTGGCCTTGATGGGAGATTTTTACCTCGATCCGTTTAACGTGCGGCTCGATGAAGCCGGAAACGGTCAGGAGACATTGGGTCATGCTTTTGGAATATTCGCAATAGCGGGTTTGGCTGTAATAGAGATGTTGTCGAGGGTGTTATGTTGTTGAGGCAAGGTCGGAAAATGGGTCAAAACATGATTTGCTCTTGTTGTTCCTGCCTCGTTGTTGTAACGTTATGGCCCTGACATCGTAGGGAACGACTTTCCGTTTTCTTCCTGCAGCACTACTTTATTTTTTTGTCAACTTACGGTGCTGTCCTGTGCTCATTGACAGGCATACTCACGTTTTTCCGTGTCACAACCGCGGGCGAATGGATTATATTTTAAGAAATTGAAACCACTTGCCTCCATTTTGCGGCAAGGACGTAAGTGATGAACGCACTCTCTGAAGGGGCTTGGTGATGTTACGCTCAAGAAAACTCTTTTCAGCAGAAAGAGAATATTATTTAATAATTTAGTAAAAAGAGACCACCTTATTACTAAGTTAATCCAATGAATGCAAATTGTTCAACAATTGTTAATATTTTGTCAGAAAGGCGAAACTCCAGTAGAGAGTTCAGGCCGAAGATAATTCTATAACAGTTAAAGAGGAGTAAAGTATGTTACAACATCAAGTCGAAGGATCTTCTATTTCATGTGTACAATTTTCACCTTCTGTTTTGCCTTTGGAGACTGATTTTCATGCTGAAAAAAGGGGCAGGTTGAATAGAAAAAGCGTTATCAGGAAATATGCTTCCGTTTCCGACCGAAGACCTTACACTTTGGTTTTCAATGGTGAAGATTTTCCTGAAGATGGCACAGGGACTCAGAAAATCGAAGTTTCTTCATACCAGGAAATTCTTTTTTATATCGGAATTCTGGGTGAATCCACCGAGGTCTATCTCTCAGAAAGCTTTAAAAATAAGCATTTGTCAACATACGAAAAGATTAAAGCACTTACTTATATACAAGCAAAAGAATATGTTCGGAACCACAAGGTTGATAAAGATTTTGCCAAGTTAATGAACAAAATTCCGCTGGATATAAAATCTCTGATAGATAGCTCTCTGGCAGTCAAAGAGAATGATTCTACACCAGAAGTTTTAAGAAAGCATTATGTTCATAAAAAAAAGGATGCGAACGTGATGATTTCAGAATACTTCAGTAAAGGAGATTTTCTGTATTTCAACATGTATGATCAGACCGGTGAGATCAATTTTGATCATGATTCCGATCATGTTCAAGGACTCCTTGTTCTTGAAGCCATGCGTCAGGCGTCTATTGCAACTACTCACATATCGGGAGGGCTTCCTGATGATGGTACAATAGCGTTACTAAGTTATGATTCCGGGTTCTATAACTTTATAGAGCTAACTGCGCCGATTATTATCAGAACCCACACTCCTTTTTCATTTGATCCTGGAGATAAAGATGGGGATGTTGTTGTGAGCTGCCAGATTTTTCAGTGGGGGAAGTTGGCTGCCAGCGGCTTGCTGAAGGGGAAAGCGTTTCCTGATAAGTCCAGATACATCAATTACAGGATAAGAACGGAGAAACTGCAAACCCGTACCAAAAAGCAATATGATTCGAAAATGTCTGCAATACAAATGACTATGGGGGAATTCTCATGTCTAAAGTCGCTGTGATCGGTGGAGGAATTTCCGGTATTGCTTCAGCTTACTATCTCAACCAGCATCATGTAGATGTTGATCTTTATGATGCTGCAGAATCAATCGGTGGCAGGATAGGTAGTGGATTTCTTGATGATCGTCCTGTAGATTTTGGTGGAAAAAATATCGGAAGGAAGTATAAACGGTTTCGCAGTTTTGTGAGTGATTATGGTGATCTTCCATTTGAGTATTTTGGCTTTAACACTTCTCAGGTTATCGGTAGAAAAATAATCAAAATTAATAAAGAAAAAGCCGGACTTTACAATTTGATACGCCTTTTTTATCTAAGCGGCCTCAAAGGATTTGTCAGGCTTTATCCTCTCGTTCAAGCTGTTAAAAGTGATTATAAGCAAGGAGCACTAAACAGCAGTTATTTTAATCACGTTGCAGATCAGAACGATCACCATTCGTTATCTGTCTTTTTTGGTAAACGTTGTGCTCGATATCTAATTCGTCCTGTTACCGTAAGGATGAACGGGGCTGAGCCAGACGAATGCTATCCTGGAAACTTCGGTTCTAATCTGGCTCTTGCACTTGACAGCTACGAACAGTTGCAAGGGGGAATGTCAGGTCTTCTCCAGGCATTTTCAACAGGTACGTCCAGGACCAGGGTTTTTACCGGGTATAATGTTCATCGTCTTGAATTTGATCCAGGTTCTTCAAATGTCATTATTAAATGTTATAACAAAGCTAAAAACGAGGAGCTGGAGTACAAAAAAGTCTTGCTTGCATTGCCTGCAAAAGAGGCTGCTCCACTTTTTAAATACTCCCTGCCCGAGCTATCAGAGCCGCTTGAAACGGTTATGTATTATCCTGTAGCAGTAGCTATTGCAAAGTATCAGAAAGATGTCTTTCAAAGCGATCTGCGCGCAATGGTCTTTGATAATTCTTCACTGCTGAGCAATGCAGGTGCATATGGTATCAATGATCTAGATCTTGTTCGTTATACATTCAGCGGTATTGCAGCGAGAAAGCTGATATCGTCTGAAACAAATTCGGAGAATGTTATATCGATTGCTGAAGAGATTATCGAAAAGTATTTTAATGTAAAAGGGAACACGAGAGAGAGCTATGTGTACAAATACCTTGATCCAGGGTTATGTGCGTATTCCCCGTATCATTACAAGCTCTTAGAAAAGATAGAGCATATTCTCAATCCATTTCGTAATATTAGCCTTGCAGGTGATTATTGGAGGGGCGCTTCGATAGAGGCCTGCTTCAGGTCTGCAGAGGAAGCTGTTCGAAAACTGATATATGAAAATGCTCCCCAAGCATGAGAGTTGTTAACTACATCAAGTCCTCATTTTCTGAGGGGACTCAAATTTCACGTTTCAATATTTTAACTGCTGTTTTTCTGGGTGCACCTGCACACTTTTTTTTCTATTTCCTTTTCAAGTACACATTTCATCTGCCATACGAGAGTTTTGTTCTGCGTATTATGGCGACAGTGCTTTGTCTTGGTGTGTTGGCCAAGCTTAGAAATCCAGGTTTTCTCCGGGAGTATTTCCCTATCTATTGGCATTTCATGTTGATTTTTGTTTTGCCTTTTATTTTTACTGTCTACCTGTTGAAAAACGATTTTCACGAACTCTGGCTGTACTGGGAGATTTTCATGATCTTCGTGCTGATTTCGTATGTCCCGAACTGGCTGATGTTTCTTTTTGATCTTCTTGTCGGTATTTCTGCTGCGATCCTCTTTTTTATTGTGACCTCTCCCGGTGCTCAACTGGATCCGGATTTTAACATCCCTCTGTACTCAATTGTAATCCTGTTTACCATTGTGGCAGGATATGTTTTCAGTTACAGCAACAAAAGAGGGCAGATTGCCTTAGAAAAAAATACCGCCATGCAGGCGCTCGCCGGAAGCATTGCACATGAAATGCGTAACCCGCTTGGTCAGGTAAAATACAATCTCGAGGCTATCGAACAGACTCTTCCAGGCTATCATCCAGGCAGATCATCTGCCCCGATCAATGATTATACTCTCGATAGACTGTATCAGCATGTTGCACAAAGTAAAGTGGCCGTAAAACGTGGTTCGCAGGTTATTACCATGATTCTTGACGAAGTCAGGGAAAAACCTATCGACAAGAGCAGTTTTGTTTATACTTCTGCAGCTGTCACAACACAGAGGGCAATAGATGAGTACGGGTTTGATTCGAACGAAGAGCGGGACAAAGTTGTGTTCGATAGAAAGGGTGATTTTGTGTTCAGGGTTGGTGAGACGATGTATGTGTTTGTGCTCTTCAATCTGATCATGAATGCATTGTACTTTTTGAGGCCCTATCCGAAATCAAAAATCTACATTACCCTGATAAAAGGGCCATATGTCAACAAGGTTAAAGTCAAGGATACAGGGCCGGGAATTCCTCCTGAAAATCTTGACAAGCTTTTCGATGCCTATTTTACATCAGGCAGAAAGGGTGGAACAGGGCTTGGTCTTGCTTATTGCAAACGGGTTATGCAGGCTTTCGGAGGAGACATTGCCTGTGAATCCGTTGTGGGGGAGTACACTGAATTTACTTTGAATTTTCCCGTGATTTCGGATGAAGAGCTTCAGAGAAGCCGTGATGAGCTTATTGAAGCAAACAAGCCGCTTTTCGAAAACAAACGTATTCTCGTTGTCGATGACGAACGAGCGGACAGTGCTGTGGTGAGGGAAATTCTCACTGCGCTTGATGTGGCGGTTGATGAGGCAGGTGATGGGAAAGCGGCTCTATACAAGCTTTCAGAATTCCGGTATGATCTTGTTATCATGAATCTCAAAATGCCCCTTATGAATGGTTACGAGGCGGCAGAAAAGATAAGAAAGGGTGAGGCGGGCAGTGAAAACGCTGTTGTTCCGATTGTGGCCTATACGGCCGGGCCATACTATATCGCGCGGAGCAAGACCAGAAAAGCCGGTATGCAAGGGATTATTACGAAGCCTTGTTTGCCAGCCGAGCTTATCAGGCAGCTTGCGGTTATCTTCCGGGATTTGCAAAAACGTTCCTTGCATGATTTGAAAGGCAAATCTCTTCTCATAGCCGATGATTCTTCTTTCAACCGTGTTGCGCTTAAAACCGTCCTTGAAAAGCAGGGGATCCTGATTGATGAGGCGGTTGATGGAAAAGATGCTCGTAAAAAACTTGAGAACGGTGCTTTTGATCTTGTATTAATGGATATCAGAATGCCGCAGGAAGACGGAATCCAGGCAACAAATCGCATCCGCCAGTCCCGTGATCCGGAACTGTCTTCTGTGCCTGTGATCGGTCTCAGCGGCGATTCGGATGAGGGTTCGGTAAAGGAAGCCATGCGTGCCGGAATGAATGACTATCTTGTCAAACCTGTGGATACAAGGGTATTACTGATGAAAATCAGTCAATGGATAAAGTAATTGTAGTATATTGTCAGGAAGAAAATCTTCAAATCGAAGTTACCATTGGCTTTTTTTTCAAAACATTTTGGCGGTCGTTCAGTTGCTGCTCCGGCCCCTAAAGAGGAGCCGTCCGCACAAGATATCGTGAATGTGTTGGGAAGGCTTGAGCCCTGGACGAAGGGGCAGAGGTTTGTGGAGGCCGATCCCCAATATTCCGATGTTATCAAAAACCTGCCTTCCGGCGAAGCTACCTCCATGCGGCTTTCCGAATCCTCCGGTACAATCTCCATCACCGGTGAAAATCCCTGTATTTTCGGCTATCCGGGGACGCTTGAATATAATATGCCGGCAATAACAGAGTTGTCCGGTATGCCAAGGATTCTCATAGATCTGGGGTACTCGGGAGTGGAACAGGAGGCGAGAGGAATTGCCAATGACATAATGAACAGGGCCTACCGTTTGCGTATTTCTTATCTTGCAATGAAAAGCTACCCGCTGATACGCCTTCAGATAAGTTTTTACAGTTTTTTACAGGAACCTCTGCATCTCGAAGTGCTTTCGGATATACTTGACCTGAGCGTTCAGGACTTTTACACGGCCTTGTATGAAACCGGCAAATACGAGCTGTCGGTCCATGTTACCCGTCGGCATATCGGGTCTGTCTTTTCTTCTGTAACTGAAAAAGAGCGGACAGACATTTACCGTGGTGTGTCCGGTGTTGTTTCGCGCCTGGAAGCCATACCGGATTCTGAGCGTAATATGAAAAACGCTGTCAGGGATTTTGAGCGAAGGCACCCTTTGGGTGAAGGGATGTGACGTTATGACAGAAGATCTGCAAATGGCCCTTGCGCTTGCCGAAGAGGCAGGAAACCTTACTCTCTCTTTTTATCGCAGCAAATCACTCAAGATTGATGCAAAAAGAGACGATACTCCTGTTACGGAGGCAGACAGAAAAGCTGAGGAGCTGATTAGAAAAGGTATAAACAATGCATTTCCTGATGACGGGATCTTCGGTGAAGAGTTTGAGGAAAAGATCTCGGTAAACGGACGCCGCTGGATTCTCGACCCGATTGACGGAACAAGGTCTTTTATACACGGAGTGCCTCTTTACGGTGTTATGATCGGTCTGGAAATCGATCGCGAGATGAAACTGGGGGTGGTCAATTTTCCTGCACTGCGTGAAATGTACTATGCTGATACAGGTTTCGGTGCGTTTATGAACGGTGATGAAATACATGTTTCAGGGATAGCCGATTATCGCGAGGCGACAGTCGTATTTACCGAAAAGGAATATCTGCTTGATCCTCCTTCAGATCACCCTGTGGACAACTTGCGTCACGATGCGGGACTGGTGAGGGGATGGGGCGACTGCTACGGGCATATGCTTGTTGCATCCGGCAGAGCCGAAGTGGCCGTCGACAAGATTATGAGCCCATGGGACTGTGCTGCTCTTATCCCGATAGTTCATGAAGCCGGGGGCTGCTGTTTTGATTATACCGGTCAGACCACGATTTACGGTCAGGGTCTGGTAAGCGCCAACCGGTTTATCGGGGAGAAGATCGTTGCTGCGATTGTCTGATTCCCTTTGGCACCTTGAAAAACCAGTGTTTTTGTCTGCTTTTGACGTTGGAGGTCAGAGCCGGTATCGGGGTTCGAGGTTGAATTGCAGGGAAAAAATCTTCGTTAGGCGGTGTCCGGAATCCTCATGTACTCTCTGTCCGGTTCCTGTGCTCCGTCCGCTTCATATTCAAGCCGCTCACGACAATTTATAGAGGTGCCGTGAAAAAGAATATCTCAAAAAGCTGGATTCATACCCAACGAAGCGGTAATTCCATTTCATGACAATCTACGTCCTTATAGCTGTCCTTATCCTGCTTGTTCTCATTCTGCTTGTCCTGCTTGCCGGTAATAAGGGAAAGGTTACAAGAGAAATGTTTCAGAAGACCGAAAGTATGCTGCGTTCCGATCTGAAGCGGCTTCAAGATGAGCAGAAAAACGAATTTCAACGGAACAGAGTCGAGATCTCCCGTTCCTTGCAGGATGGCCGTACGGAGCAGTCGGCTTCTCTAAAGTCTTTTGAGGATGCTTTGGGAATACATGTTATGCGGCAGGATGAACTGCAGCGGAGAAATTTCAATGAACTTGTCTCAAGGCAGGATACTCTCAAAAATGAGATGTCAAAGACCCTTGAAAGTATACGGGATACCGTTGAGAAGCGCCTTCAGGTTTTGCAGGACAAGAATGAGGTAAAGCTTGAAGAGATGCGAAGAACAGTGGATGAGAAGTTGCAATCGACGCTTGAAAAACGATTGACCGAGTCTTTCAGTCAAGTCAGCGACCGGCTTCGTCAGGTGCATGAAGGATTGGGGGAAATGAAGACCCTGGCGTCCGGTGTCGGGGATTTGAAAAAAGTGCTTGCCAACGTGAAGATTCGGGGGGTATTCGGTGAGATGCAGTTGGAGAGTTTACTGGCAGCTCTGCTTTCACCCGAACAATATGCTGAAAACGTTATGATCGGTAAAGGCGGCAGAGAACAGGTTGAATTTGCAGTAAAGCTTCCCGGGAAAGACGATGAGGGAAGCACGGTTTACCTGCCTGTAGATTCGAAATTTCCGCTCGAAGCGTATTACCGGCTTGTCAACGCTGCTGAAACCGGTGAGAAGGAGGGAGTTATGCTTGCAGCAAAGGCAATCGAGGCTGAAATGCGTCGTTGTGCCAAGGATATAAGGGATAAGTACCTGAATCCTCCCGAGACCACCGATTTCGGGATTCTGTTTCTCCCTGTCGAGGGTCTTTTTGCGGAGGTGGTTCGTAATACAGCTCTGCTTGAAACCTTGCAGAGAGAGTTCAATGTTATTGTGACCGGTCCTACAACGCTTGCAGCCTTGTTAAACAGTTTACAGATGGGGTTCAGAACGCTTGCGATACAGAAAAGAACCGGCGAGGTATGGAAAGTTCTTGCTCAGGTCAAAACCGAATTTGCAAGGTTTGGAGAGGTGCTTGTAAAAGCCCAGAGCCGAATAACACAAGCAGGGACGGAACTGGACAGGCTGGTTGGCGTAAGAACCCGTGCAATTCAAAAACGCTTGCGGCAGGTGGAAGATGTTTCAGGGGAAAAGAGCACACTCACTGAGGAAGATGCGCGGGAAGCGCTGGATGCAGGGAGGGATCGTGAGGAGTGAGCGAGGGTGGCTCGGCTCGCTACTTGTCGTACTTGTCACCCAGCGTTCAGCGCTTCCGCGATGGCTTTTGCGAAATGAGGTCCATCATAATATTCCGGGACGACATCGACCTTCACTCCAAGTTCCTTCAGTGCGTTGGCTGTTGTGTTGCCGATAGCAGCAACCAGAACCCCGGAAGGAACAGCGGTAGAGCCAACGGCTTTAAAATAGTTCTGGGCGGTTGAGGGGCTGGTAAACGAAAGGCATGAGATTTTACCCTCCCTGACCATTTTTTTTACTGTTTCGGTTGCTTCAAGGTCCGGGGGATGGTTTTCATAAACCGTGATGGAGTCGCAGATGCCCCCCCGTTCTGCAATGGCTGCCGGTATGACGCCCAGCGACAGGCTTCCGCGAAGAAAAAGAAACGACTTGCCCTGAATTTCTTCTGTGCCGATTTCCTGCATGAGGTTTAGCGCATCGGCTACTTTAGGAAGAGGCTCTGTTGTTATTCCATACCTTGCAAGATCTTTTGCGGTAGTTTTGCCTACTGCAAAAATCCTGATTCTTTTCAGTTGCTCCAGCTCGAGAGATGCTTCTTTTTTGAGCCTTTCGAGGAAATAATACACGCTGTTCGGACTGGTGAAAAAGGCTCCTGCATACCCCGAAATGCGAGGGATCTGCCA
This sequence comes from Chlorobiales bacterium, assembly GCA_022360275.1. Taxonomy (GTDB): domain Bacteria; phylum Bacteroidota; class Chlorobiia; order Chlorobiales; family Chlorobiaceae; genus Prosthecochloris. The sequence goes on along the minus strand of JAKSDC010000198.1, from coordinate 11,224 downwards.
CCCGGAAGCTGCCCTGATCTCGATTGTCGGGAAAACAACCGAGTCCAGGTTATATTTTTTCAGCTCCTGTACAAATGATCCCGCTTGGTGTTTCGGGCGTGTAACAAGAACGGACTTCATCAGCAGGTTTTTCTGATTTCGGCAAGGATCTCATTGGCTCCAAGCTTGAGCAGCTCTTCTGCCAGATTGATGCCTGCCTGCTCAGCCTGCTCGGGTGTGGTGCAGTTTTCCAGAGTGATTTCGTCACGGATTGCTCGTTTACCATTCACTGATCCGACGTATGCGAGTAGATGCAGCGTGCCGTTTTTCAGGCTTGCATAGGAGCCGATCGGAATCTGACAGCCGCCCTGCAAATGACGGAGAAGCGCTCTTTCTGCCTTGGTGCAAAACTCGGTGTTCGAGCTGTTCATGATTTTGACGATTTCTTTTGTCTCTTCGTCATCAGAGCGTGTTTCTATTCCCAGTGCACCCTGGCCAACGGCAGGAAGCATGGTTTCATGAGGAAGAATTTCTGAAATACGATCACCGAAATTGAGCCGATGAACACCCGCGTAGGCAAGCAGCATTGCATCGAACTCGCCTTCATCGAATTTCTTGAATCGTGTATTCAGGTTGCCTCTTATGTCTGCAATCTGGAAGTCAGGCCGCATGCTGAGAAGCTGGGACGTTCTGCGAAGGCTGCTGGTGGCTATTTTGGCATCCTGGCGGAGCGTTTTCAAACTTTCGCCGTTTTTTGAGATGATGACATCCCTGGTATCTTCCCTTTCGGTAAAAGCTGACAACATGAGTCCTTCCGGGGTTGCAGTCGGAACATCTTTCAAGCTGTGGACGGCAAGGTCGATCTCTTTTGCTATCAGGTGTTTTTCGATGTCTTTTGTGAAAAGCCCCATGTCTCCGATCTTGGAGAGGGGAGAGTCAAGCAGCACATCTCCGGTTGTCTTAACCAGCTTGAGCTCTATGTCAAGTTCCGGGTAATGTTTCGAAAGTTCGGCTTTGGTGAATTCTGCCTGCCACAAGGCAAGGGGGCTTGATCTGGTACCAATGATTAATTTTTTTTTCAATGCAGTTACTGATTAGCGTTTAACTGGTTACTTGGTTCGTTGATTTTGTTCTTCAAGGTCAAAAATGTTCCTTACAAGGTTAACCTTGCTGGGAATGTTGTCGGCGGTATCAACCGGAGCCTTGAGCATTTTGATGGGATGGTGCAGGATCTTCTTGAGAATCCTGTCGGTCAAGCGTTCCATTCGTTTAAGTTCTTCCTCACTGACCTTGTAGCGGAACCGCTCAAGTTCTTTTTCCTTGATTTCAATGAACTTTGACTGGAGGTCTACAATGGTAGGACGAACTTTCAGGGTATTGATCCACTGACCGAACCCGACAAGCTCCTCATCGATGATTTTCTGAACCTTTGGCAGTTCAGCTCTTCTCATCTCGAGGTTCTTGTCGATGATGTGCTTGAGGTCATCGATATCTTTGAGGAACATGTTCTTGAGCTTGCCGATTTCGGGGTCGACGTTACGGGGGAGACCAAGATCGAGTATAATAACCGGTTTCAGCCTTCTTTTCTGCATGCTTTGCTGAAGTTCCGGTTCTTTCAGCACATAATCCTTGATGCTTACAGCCGTGATAATAATGTCAAACTCATGAAGATGCTCCTTGTACGTTTCATAAGGAAGTACCTGATTAGTCCCAAGCTCCTCGGCCAGAGCTTCCGCCTTTGCAAGGGTTCTGTTGGTGATGACTATGTTCCTTGCGTTTTTCTGGAACATATGTTTGGCGGCAAGTTCACCCGTTTCTCCAGCTCCGACCAGGAGTATCTTCTTCATGGAAAGATTGGAGAAGATTTTCTGCGCAAGTTCGACCGCAGCGTAGCTCACGGAAACCGCGCCTTCCATAATTTTTGTTTTTGTCTTGACTTTTTTCGCTACGCTGAAGGCCGTGTGGCAGAGACGTGTCAGAAGAATGCCGGCCGACTGTACTTCTACAGATATTCTGTAGCCGTCTTTTACCTGCCCAAGGATCTGTCCTTCACCGAGGATCAACGAGTCGATAGCACTTGCAACCTCAAAAAGATGCCGCGCAGTGTTGCAGTAAAAACGATTAAAAAAGTGTTCGGGACGGACATCATTATGTGCGTCTTTGTAGGCAATAAGGTACTCTTTCAGGTATCGCCCATCAACTTCGGGCATTCCAGGGACGACATACAATTCTGTTCTGTTACAGGTTGAGATCACCATTGCCTCTTGTGCAATACCGTCGTCGATCAGGTTGCTCAGGAACTCCTTTGCCTGGGCTTCCGGTAACGATACTTTTTCACGGATTTCAATGGGTGCTGTTTTGTGATTGACACCAACTGAAATAATGTTCATGGTAGGAGTGGTTTAGTGGCTTGCCTGAAAAAGCGATATGAATGTTGCCGGTCACAGTTAAAACTCGGTGAAACAAAATATACCGTAAAACCCGAAAATTATCAAACAACGTGCACTTAAAAGCCGGTGCTGTGAAACGTTGGAGAAAAAATGCTCATCAGCATGATCAATGCGGTCGTAAGAACAAAAAGGGCAATGAGCAGATATGCCATGTGAATCGTATCCCACCCGAAAAGTTTTTTGATGAAAAGGCTGGCACCGTAAAACAGCCAAATGACAACCAGTGCGATGAGCCTTGTTTCGAAAAGGTTTATGATTTCCGATGTCTGGATCGATCCGATAACGCCCGCAAAGAGTGTTATGGTAAGGAAAAGAAACCCGAACGCGACAGCATGCTTGATAAGCTGTTCAAGAACTTCGAGGTTTGGCAGGTTCTCAAAAAGGAACCCGAATTTATTGTTTTTTATCTGGCGAAAAAGCAGGAGGTAGAGAAAGCTGTACAGCCCGGCTATGGTGATGGCACTGAAGCTGAAAATGGCTGCAAGAAGATGGATCCCTATTCCCAGGCCGCTGAATGCAGGCCCGTTACCTGAGGATGACAAGAGAAGAATTGAGGAAAGAATTTCAGCACTGGTCGAGAAAGAAAGGATGAAAAAACCTGTTTTATCGGTTTTGGTTGAAAACTCGATAAACATATAGATCACCGCAAGTGTCAGGGCGACCATGGTCATAAGCATCGGGCTGGAATAGTTCAGTCTGTAACCTTCAGGAGCCGTGAGAAAACCGATGTAGGCAATGTGGGTGACAATCGTGACAATCAGCACCGGTTGCTTATAGGTTTTTGCAAATGCGTTGCCCCTGAAAAAATCGGTTCCGTAAAAGGTCAGAGATATGATATACAGCAATGATACCGTACTGGTCAATATGATGAGCAGAGTATTGTTCAAAAATGCATTATCCATAGGTGTCGTAAGGGGGGTTTATGGGTGTCCGTAATTTGTATTAAAAAGTGCTTGAAAAGATCAGGCCCGGAGTCACGAAAAAAAGTGTATATTCGCCCGGATCGGAATAAAATATAAATATTTGCCTCGAAAAAGATGAGTATGAAACAGAATATTCGCAATATCGCCATAATTGCCCACGTTGACCACGGCAAGACAACGCTTGTTGATGCAATTTTTCGTCACACCGGAGCTTTCAGGGAGAACCAGCAGGTCGATGCCCGTGTGCTTGACTCAAATCCCCAGGAAAGGGAGCGAGGCATTACCATCTTATCGAAAAACGCGGCTGCAGTTTATAACGGTTGCAAGATCAATATAGTAGACACCCCCGGTCATGCTGATTTCGGCGGAGAGGTCGAGCGTATCCTGAAGATGGTCGACGGAGTATTGCTGCTTGTCGATGCCTTTGAGGGGCCGATGCCGCAGACGAAATTTGTGCTCAGAAAGGCACTTGAGCTGAAGCTCCGGCCAGTTGTTGTTATCAACAAGATAGACCGTCCGCAGGCCGATCCGGACAAGGTTCACGATCAGGTGCTGGATCTTTTTATAGCACTTGGGGCCGATGAAGATCAACTGGATTTCCCCTATGTCTTTACTTCGGCAAAGTTCGGCATAGCAAAGGCATCTATGAACGATCAGGACGGTGATATGAGTCTGCTGCTCGATATGATTATCGGGGAAATACCGCCACCGGAAAACAGTAATGAAGATGATTTCCAGATGCTGGTGACAACGCTTGATTACAGTGACTATCTGGGCAAAATAGCTATCGGGAGGGTCCAGAGAGGTAAAGTGCATCCCGGGGATTCGCTTGCCGTTGTTACGGAAGGGGATGTTGTTGGAAAAGGCAATGTCGCAAAGCTCTTTACTTTTGATATGACGCAGCGTGTAGAGGTAAAGGAAGCTGCTTCAGGTGATATCATCGCTATTTCAGGTATCGCCGGCGTCAATGTTGGACAAACGCTTGCCTCGGACGCAAAGCCTGAAGCGATCGAGTCGTTTGAAATCAGTAAACCGACGCTTTCCATGTTGTTCTCGGTAAACGATTCTCCTTTTGCAGGGCAGGAAGGCAAGGAGGTTACCAGCCGCAAGATACGCGAAAGGCTCATGAAAGAGGTGATGACCAATGTCGCCCTGCAGGTCGAGGAGACGGACAGTGCAGACACCTTTCGTGTTTCGGGTCGGGGGGAACTGCATCTTTCCGTGCTGATCGAGAATATGCGCCGTGAAGGTTTCGAACTGGCAATTTCGCGTCCGCAGGTGATAACCCGTACGGCAGAAGACGGTACGTTGCTCGAGCCGGTTGAACATGTTACCATCGATGTGCCTGACGAGTATAACGGGGTTGTCATTGAAAAGATGGGGAGACGTAAAGCTGAAATGAAACATATGGAGGCTTTGAGAGGCGGTATGGTAAGACTCGAGTTTGAAATTCCAACCAGGGGGCTGATAGGTTACAGCCAGGAATTTACAACCGACACGAAAGGTGAGGGGATTCTGTCTCATGTATTTCATGACTATCAGCCGTTCAAAGGCAAGCTTCCGGCAAGAAAGACCGGCGCCCTGGTCAGCGGGGAAAACGGGCAGTCGGTCGCCTACGCGATAGCTAACCTGGAAGATCGCGGTACGTTTTTTATCGGTCCAAATGTCAAGGTGTATGAGGGTATGGTTGTCGGCGAGTCAACCAGAGAGTTCGATATTACCCTGAACGTCTGCAAGACCAAAAAGCTTACCAATATGCGGTCGTCGGGGGCTGATGATGCGGTACGTCTTACCCCGCCGAAAAATATGACGCTTGAGCAGGCGCTGGATTTCATCAATGATGACGAACTCGTTGAAGTGACGCCGGAAAATATCAGAATCCGGAAAGGAATCCTGGATTCGAACCAGAGGGCTAAGGCGGCTAAACGGGCAAAGGCCTGATGCTTGAATCGGTTGAGAGAAAAAAAGCCGGAAGCCCGAATTCAGAATCAAGAGGTTTGATTGATACTAACCCGGTTACGAGTACGATTACCGTTTCGCCGAGTAAGAGTACATGCGAGAACTGTCATTTGTCTCTACTCAGATGGAGAAGAACAGTTTTCTGAGCCGGGCTCTTGCTGCGGAAAGAATTTCATGCGCTTGTGATTCGGTGATGCCTTTCAGTTGTGCAGCTTCGGCTGTGCTTTTTTTATCAACCTCGATCATGCAATAGATTTCCTGCTCGGCACGGGGCAGTTTCTCAACGAGGGCAAGCAGTTTTTCTTTTTCAGACGAACCGGAGCCGTTTTTTTGTGTTTCAGGCAAGTCGTTCTTTGCCTTGTTTCCGGTTAGCTCGTCGTCGGATGCAGGGGTTGGGTGAGATTCGTTTACCTCTCCGAACAAACGGACAAATGTTTGAAAATCAAGCCCTGCAGCTTCGCAGGGTTTGATGTTTCTTTCAATAATATCAGTGGCCAGCTTATTGAACTTTTCTCCAATGTCAGGGAGCTTGACGGCAAAGTCGAAACGGTCGTCCTTGTCTCTCGCAGCCGGGTTGTAAGGCAGTCTCATCAGAATATTGATCCCTGCGGCAGCAGCGTACTTTTCCGCTATACCGCTGCCATCGTCACGATTGATGATAAGCCCGAGGAGTTTTGATTGCCCGCCAACGGTTTTGAAGTAGTTGTTTGCCTGGCAGATATTGTTTGCCGTGAAAATAGACTGGCGATCGTTGGTTGTCAAGAGAATCACTTCCTCGCTCAGGGAGCGTGCAAGAGGAGTGGCAAATCCGCCACAGACAACGTCACCCAGAAAATCCATCAGGATGATGTCGAGATCCCACGTGAAAAGCCCCAGCTTTTCCAGTACGTCAAAGCCTGAAATGATTCCTCTGCCCCCGCATCCCCGGCCTACCTGGGGTCCACCGAGTTCAACGCCGTAAATGGGCTGTGGAAATCCGCTGATATCCCTTCTGAAAACAACATCGCTGATCCGAACACTTTCGTTACGGGCATTTTTTTCGGCAAAGACTTCTGTAACGGTAGGCAGTGATACACCTCCGAAAAGCGAGGTTGTTGAATCATGTTTGGGGTCGCATCCAAGTTGAAGGACTCTTTTGCCCATGAGTGCGAACGTGGCGCTAAGGTTGGTTGTCGTAAAACTTTTTCCGATTCCCCCTTTTCCGTATATGGCAATGGTGCGAGGTGTCATAGAGTGTTATTACGATTCTGAAGGACGTTCAGAGGAGGGTTCTTTCCAGTTAAGCACCATCTTCAAACAATTGGGATTGTTGAAGGCCTGATGATATGCTTCGGCAAGATCTGAGTCGACAGGATGGCTGTGGGTGAAAATCTTCTTTGCGTGCAAGTTGCCTTCTCTTATAAGTTCTTTAACACGAAGCAGGTCGCCTTTTGCCCATTGACGTGCGGCAACAAATGACAATTCCTTTTCGAATGCCTGGGAGTAATCGATATTCATCCGTTGATAGTACCCGCCGAAAATAACCTTGCCGTGGAATTTCAGAAAGCGCAGGCCGGTTTCGATGGCGCTCATGACTCCGGTACTATCTATCATGATATCGAATTCGTTGCCTGCGAGTGCGGCGGAAACATCCTGTGTTGAAGGATTTACTTTCAAATCGGCAGAAGAGTAATTGAGGCGGGTTTGATGGGGTTCGGTTGCGGCAACAAGCTGTGCCCCCATGTGTTTTGCCAGTTGAACGGCAAGAATGCCCACGGCTCCCTGGCCGAGAACAAGAACTTTTTTTCCGGTTACCTCACCGAGATCCATAAAATGAAGGGATGTTGCTCCGAGCGGCAACGCGATACCGCATTTAGGGTCGTCAATGCCGTCAAGCACCGTAATGCTTTCAACCGGACAAACCACGAACTGCGATGCTCCTCCAAAAGCGGCGTTTACATCTTCATAACCGAAAGACCCGGCAATGTAGGCATACTTGCCGATCAGATTTTCGTTGACATGTGCCCCGACCCGAATGATTTTGCCTACGGTTTCGTAACCGGGTATGAAAGGAAAGATGAATGGCGGTGAAGGAATCAAGCCTTCAAAAGCCATTTTTTCAGTGCCTGTACTGATTGACGACCAGTAGGTTTCAAGAAGCACGTCGGTCGAAGAAACCGGCTTGAGCGTCACGTTTTTTACCTCTATCTGGCGCACGCCTGTAAAAACAATTGCTTTTGCTTGCATAACAGGATTGGCTCCCTTCAGGTTGCACTTTGTGTCTTTCTCGCGTGCTGTTTTTCAATAATCAGCCGGAGCAGGAACTGCGCCGCATTGATAAGATAGCTCAGGTAAGCAAGGAGAGCGGTCCAGATAAGGACATTTTCGTCGAGACCCATGTAGAAGAGCACAAAGTAGGAAAGGTGAATAACTATTGCTACCGTACTGCCTACATCCTCCCAAAAAAATTCCGGGGCAAAAACATATTCATCGAAAACATCCTTCTCAAAAAATGCTCCTGTGACAAATATGAGCAGAAAAATGAGCGTTTTGAGAATGACAAAAACGGTTACCCACATAAAGTTGTCTATACCTGCTCCTGCTTTGTACATGAGGGTGACAGCAAGACCTGCAATAAAAATAACAAACTGTACAGGGGCAAGAATTCCCTGTACCTTGGTCCATACCGATGCGTTTCTTTTTTCAAGCTGTTCAGGTGTATAGCGAGGCATACTTTTTGACCTTGAAGGATTAACGTGAAAAAAAGTTCAGGAATATAGCAAAAATACCGGATGCGTGGGAACAGGAGTTAATGCAGCTCCCATTCGTAGGCGTTGTAGAGCGTTGAGAGAAGGTTGACTTCCACATTGTTAACCCGGTTGTTGAACCCTTCAAGTTCGTCGTAGTAATAAAGGAAGGTTCTCGGCTGCTCTTCATGCAGTATTTTCTGGTATTGCTTCCATAACCTAAGGTTTTCGCTTTCCGGCAAAGGAGTACTCAGTCCGCTGATAACCCTGTCAAGCTCGGCATTTTGGAAAGCCGAGGAGTTAAAGGGACGGTTCTCGAAATCCGAGCCCCAGATAATGAGTTGAAACGGCAAAGTTTCAGCCGCAAGGCCCGACAGCGCGGCATCGTAGCGGAACTCGTTTTGACTTTTGTTGAATACAAGTTTCTCAGCGATTTTCAGCTCGCATTCTATGCCTATTTCCCGAAGGTTCTGCTGGATAATCGTTGCAGCATAGTTCCGTCGGGGATTCCCGGCAGGAGCTGCAAGGACAATGGAAAACTTTGTGCCGTTTTTCTGCATGATACCGTCAGGGCCGGGTTCCCAACCGGCTTCCCCGAGCAGCGACTGCGCCTTTTGAGGGTTATACGCATAGGCATCGAGCGACCGGTCAGCAATTGCCTCGTATGCCGGGGAGAGAGAGCTGTTGACTATGGTTGCGTGTTCCGGTCCCATGAACCCGTCAATGATAGCCTGACGGTCAATGGCATGGGTCATGGCCTGACGAACTTTTTTATCGCCGAAAAAAACATTCGGCTTGATCTCCTTGCGGTTTCTGTAGGATTCGCCGTCAATGGTGAGCCAGACAATGCTGTCGAAGTAACGGTTTTTTACAGGCTTGACAACAATATCCGGATTTGTGCGTTTCAGTTCGGGAAGGTCTTTCGGGTTAACGCCGCCGGCTGATATAAGTGCGTCAAGCTGCCCTGATTTCAGCATCGAAAGCCGGGTGGTGTATTCTGGTACGATGATGAAACTCATGTTCGAGATCAGCGCCGGGTGGGGTAGGGTTGACTTGTCGTTCGACGCAAGAACGAGTTTTTGCTGGCGCAGCCATTTTTTTACCTTGAACGGTCCTGCGCCGATAATCGGGGTTTCCGCAGCCCGCATTCGTATTTCTCCGGGAGGTATCGGCTCGAAAACATGCTTTGCCACAGGCATAAGATCATTGAAGTGGTCGAGAATGATCGACGGAGCCATCGGCTTGTTGAAGTTAAGAATAAGTGTATGATCGTCGGGTGTCTCGACACCTTTCTCAAAATCGATACTGCCGTCATCGCTCAACAAGAGGTCGTTGAGATAGTCCTGGCGCGTACTGGCGATTTGGGGATTTGCATAGAGCCGGTAAGAGAATTTGAAATCATGTGAGGTCAGCGGCACACCATCTTCCCAAACCGCGTTTTTTTTTAGATAAAAAACAGCTTTTTTCCCATCATCACTGAATTCCCAGCTCTCGGCAGCATTTGGTTTGAATTCGATATTTCCTTTTTGGGCGTCATAAGAGGGCTTGGTCAATGAAGGAAAGATAAGGGTGCAGACTTCCCTGGAAAGAGAGAGTTGAATGAGCAAAGGGTTCAGGTGGTCGAAATCACCGTCAATACCGACAGTAATGTGGTCTGGACGATATTCCTGTGGGTTATTGCCGCAACCTGAAAGTGTTGTAAACAGTGCGAGAATGGATAAAAAAGGAAAAAATATTTTTTGCATGACCTGTAAATTTGCAGGTAAAGAATGCTTTGGCTGGAATTTAGGGAAAGATACTATTACATTAAACAAAACCTGAAACAAAGTGAGTATGGAGCATTATGATGTAGTGATTGTCGGCGGAGGACCAGCGGGTTCATCTGCCGCCATTTATACCGCAAGGGCTGACTTGGAGACAGTTGTCCTTGACAAAGATCCCCATGCCGGTGCTCTCGGCGTGGCACATGTTATCGCGAATTATCCTGGCGCACGTTCTGATATTTCCGGTATTGAGTTACTTGATTCGATGAAAAGTCAGGCGGAATCATTTGGTGCGCGGTTCATGAGGGAGAAGGTTACCGGACTTGATCTCGGGGATACCCGTGAAAAAACGGTTTTTACTGCGAGCCGCAAGGTGTTCAAGGCAAAAGCCATTGTTCTTGCTACCGGATCAATGGGGAAGAGCAGGGAGATAAAAGGTGAGCGGGAGCTGATTGGTGCAGGGGTAAGTTATTGCGCTACTTGTGATGCTGCATTTTACAAGGGACAAGTCGTTGCCGTAGCGGGCAGGACGGGGGAAGCTGTAGAGGAGTCGAAAGTGTTGTCCCGTTTTGCAGAGAAGGTTTATCTGCTCTGTCCGACAACAACATTTGCAGTTCCTGATGAAGAAGTTGAGAGTCTTTCGCATTTCCCAAATATCGAGATGCTGTACAACAAACGAATTTCCACTATAAACGGTAAGAGAAAGGTCGAGTCCCTGAGTATTTCGGGGCAGGACAGCCTGCTTGAGGTTGATGGTGTATTCCTGTACCTTACCGGATCAGCACCGATAATTGATTATGCAGGTGGTCAGCTCGAACTGGTAGAGGCGGGCTGCCTGAGAGTTGACAATTCTTTTTCAACATCGGTCCCCGGAGTTTTTGCAGCAGGCGATGTGATATGCAAAGAGACAAAACAGGCTGTTATAGTGGCTTCCGAGGGGTGTCGTGCAGCGTTGCAGGTAGATAAATATTTACGGGGGAGGGATAGAGTGAAGAGCGACTATCATTGATCTCGTGGCGTGAGGGCTTGATGTCTGGATAGTTGAACGGTTCAGTTGGTCAATGTTCAGGAAAAACAGCACTGAAAGAGGTTACGCCGAGAGGTCCTGGCAGGCTAAAACCCTCGCCGTAATGGGCTCCTATCTGTTCGCCAAGATACCGGGCGCGGGCTTCCAGGCCGCTGAGAAACTCTTTCCGCTGGATCATGGTCTCCGGTTCATGTAATTCCCCTTCCCTGTAAAATTGTGAACTGAACGCAAGGATTCCTTTTCTCGACCTTGCAAACGTTTCAGTGACATCGACTATAATCGACGGGTCGAAATGCTTGAACTGCATATAGTAAAGCAGATGACGGGGCCTGTAGGGCTCCTGTTTCTCATCGTTGTATAGTGAGTCGATTTTTTTCAGACCGGCATAGTACAGGGC
>JAKSDC010000145.1 GCA_022360275.1 Chlorobiales bacterium | reverse complement strand
CGATATATACCCTGCTGCTTCTACGAGCACGAATAAAAACCGAAAGAGAGATGATTGAAACGGAACGCTTGAAACAGAAAAGGATAAAAGCCGAGATAGAAAGGAATTGACCAGTCCAAGGGCATTGCAAAACCATGAATGATGATTGAGCTTCTGTTATTCGGGGTCGCGGTGCTGATGTTTCGGGGACTGGTAAACTAAATAGAGGTGCCCTTAACAAGTTGAGTCTAAAATGAAAGTTGCAATAGTTGTCGGGCACTGTCAGAGATCACAAGGAGCGCATAACCCTCGATACGATCAGAGCGAGTACAATTTCAACGTTGCTCTCGCCAATCAGATACACGCGCTTCTTGCCGACCACCCGACGATAAGACCGGAAATTGTTTACCGCAAACTCAATCCCGGAATCCGCGGACTTGTCAGAAAGTTGAACTACTTGGTGCGACCAAAGTTGATTGTCAGTCTGCACCTCAACTCATTCGGCAATCCTCAGGCAAACGGGACTGAAGTGTTGCACTGGCACCGGTCGAAACGAAGTAAAGAGTTTGCTATGATTTTCGAGCGACACTTAACGGGTTTATTGCGAACCCGAGACCGGAGCGGAGCAGCTCATGCGAAAGGTGTCAGTGAAGAGGACAGAGGCGGTTATGTACTGCGCTACACCAAAGCGTGGTGTGTCTTGTGCGAACCCTTTTTTTTGAGTAACCCTGTCGAGGCAAAAAAAGGCATGGAATCTCTTGATGACGGCACACTATCACAAGCATATACAGATGCAATAAAAGAATCTGTAAGATATTTGGGAGCTAAAAGATGAGCATCATAAGCAAAATTTTTAGTGGAGGAATTTCTGAACTGGTTGATTCTATAGGAAATGTTATAGACAAAACAAGTACTACTGATAAAGAAAGGGGGGAACTGAAGCTTGCTGTACAGGCGGAGTTGCACGGTTTTTGGGATTTACTACTTGTTCGGTTGAGGGAATTCGAAGAGCAGATTACCGAACGGCACCGATCTGATATGGGTTCTGATTCATGGTTAAGCAAAAACATACGCCCGATCACGCTGGCGTTTTTGACAGCCACAACGGTTATAATGGCCTGGGCAACAATTTTTCATCTGCCTGAATCAAAAGTTGTGCTGCTTAAGCCGTGGATCGAGCTTTTGACGGTTCTTGATGTAACAGTTTTTGGATTTTATTTTGGTTCACGAGGCATTGAGAAAGCTGTTAGTATGATAAGCAAAGCGTGGGAGTCAAAGCATGGTGATCGATAGCGAGATCAATTTTACACTCCTTTAAAAAGGAGCAATCAGGCTTATATGATGTTGCGGGAATTAATAGATTGTGTGCGGCGGTTTGTTACTGTATGAGAATACTTGAAATTGTCCATTATTTGTACCTCAAGCCTCTGTAATCCCCTGAAAATAAAGGTTGGGTGTATATATATTATATTTATGACCACATAAAAGATGGGTTTGTCAATCTAAGTCGAGGAAAAGTCGGTCATGTCAAGACGTTTAGGTAGGTACATATCTTTTGGCGCTGTTTTTCTGATTTCTTTTGCTCTCTGGGTTACGGCAGCGCAGTCGAAAACAGCTACGACGGTACCTGCCGGTGATGTTCTGTTCAAACCCTCTCCCGTTCAGGAAGAAGCTGAGCGGTATCTCGGCCGTTATCTCATGCAATATCATTTCCGCCGGGTTTCGGTGAACGATTCTCTCTCCCAGGAGGTGCTCTCTCGTTTTCTTGATCAACTCGACGAAACACGAACCTATTTCGTTGCTTCACAGGTCGAGTCGTTTCAAAAGGAGATAGGCAATAATATTGACGACGAGTTTCTTGCCGGGAAAGCCGATGCGGGATTCAGGGTGTATAACACATTTCTGAAACAGGCTAAACAGAAAATGCACTTCATGATCGATCTGCTTGACACTGCCCGTTTTGATTTCAGTGTTAATGAAACATTTGACCTCAAGAGAAATGATGCTCCCTGGCCTTCCGATATGGCAGAGCTTCAGGATCGTTGGAGAAAGGAAGCCAAATATCAGGTACTAAACCTGAAATATTCGGGTGAAGAGCCTGATGAAAAGCCTCGCGAGGTGCTTCTCAAACGATACAAGAACCGTCTTTCTCTGCTTGAACAGCAGAGTGACGAAGATGCGTTCCGGGCGTTTAACTATGCCCTGACCACATCGTTCGATCCGCATACCAACTATTTTTCGCCGCTGGATTATGAAAATTTCCAGATTGACATGAGCCGTTCACTTGAAGGGGTCGGTGCGAAACTTCAGAATGAGAACGAGTATACGGTTGTCAACGAAATTATTCCCGGTGGTCCTGCGTTCAGAGGTGGTTTGCTCAAAAAAGGGGACAGGATTATCGGTGTCGGTCAGGGTAAAGAAGGCGCTGTCGTCGATATTGTCGGATGGAGGGTAAATGATGTCGTTCAGCTCATCCGCGGCAAAAAAGGATCTGTAGTACGTTTGAAAATTCTTCCTGTAAGCCAGGGCAACAAAGGACCGGCAAAGATCGTTGAGATTGTCAGAGACGAGGTCAAACTTGAAGAGCAGTCTGCACAAAAAGAGATAATCATGCACAATGGCCGGAAAATCGGTGTGATTAGTGTTCCGGCATTCTACCTGGATTTCGAGGGACAGAAACAGAACAAGCCTGATTATAAAAGTACCAGCAAGGATGTGAGGGAAATACTCGCCGAGCTGAAAAAAGAAGGTGTTGAGGGGATAGTGCTTGATCTGAGGAACAACGGCGGCGGAGCCCTTGAGGAAGCCGTGAAGCTTACCGGTCTTTTTATTCCGGAAGGCCCCGTTGTGCAGGTGAAGAATTCCCATGGGGGTGTTATGGTCTTGCGTGACAAGGAGGCCGATGTTGGTTACAGTGGTCCCCTTGCAGTTCTCGTTAATCGTTACAGCGCTTCTGCATCTGAGATCCTCGCTGCTGCAATACAGGATTACGGCAGAGGGGTGGTTATTGGGGGCAGAACATTTGGAAAGGGAACTGTACAGAGTATTCTCAAGATCAACAGGCCATTCAACTTTTTCTACAAAAAAAACGATGATCTCGGGCAGGTCAAGCTTACTATTGCAAAATTCTACCGAATTTCAGGGGAAAGTACACAGCATCTCGGTGTTACTCCGGATATAGTCATTCCATCATTTATCGATCCCGAAAAAGTTGGTGAAGATACCTATACAAGCAGTCTGGGCTGGGATGTTATATCTCCGGCAAGTCATTCTCAAATCGGGAGACTTTCGGAGGGTGACGTCAGTTTTCTCAGGGAGAAACATTTTGGAAGGATTCACAGTGATTCTCTTTACGCACGTTATGTGAACGATCTTGATGTATTGAACAGCTTCAGGAAAAAGGAGATCATATCATTGTACGAGCCCGATTTCAAGGTTGAGATGGATCGCATTGAAGGATTCGAAGCTCAATGGAACAAGGAGGAGGAGCCCGATATGCTCCTTATGCAATCAGCTGCAATTGTTTCGGACATGGCCGATCTGTTGCAGGAAGGTTTTGCAGGAAGAGACGTAGCGCCGTTGCAGGCAAACGGGAAATAACGACACTTCTATAAACAGGGAATCGGAAGGATTTTTGGTTTTTTTTTACGGGTTGAGCTTTTCTCTGGCGGCTTTTATCTGCATGTCCACCGAAGCAAAAGAAGTGCTGCCGTGTGATAGTTTGGTGTTGATGCTTGCTTCGGGTTTCAGTGCATCATACAGGTCATTGTCGAACAGCTTCGAAAAGCTTCTATAGGTTTCAAGTGTCAGATCGGGTAAGGGCGTTGCCGATTCAATTGCGTGGCTTACAATTTTTCCTGTTATCCTGTGTGCATCACGGAAAGGCAGGTTTTTTCTTACAAGATATTCCGCTATTTCCGTTGCAAGACTTAGGTCCTCTCCTGTCAGTTTTGCGAGCCTCTCTTCGTTCAGCTTTGTGTGTGCCAGCATTTTTGTGAAAATTCTCACACTTGAGACCGTCGATTTGGCTGCATCGAACAAAGGCGGCTTGTCCTCCTGCATGTCACGGTTATAAGAGAGGGGAAGCCCTTTCATAATCGTCAGGATATTTATCAGATCACCATATACTCTTCCTGTTTTTCCCCTGACCAGCTCGGCAATGTCGGCGTTTTTTTTCTGCGGCATGATCGATGAACCGGTTGAGAATGCATCACTGATCTCAAGGTAGTCGAACTCCGAACTGCTCCAGAGTATCAGGTCCTCGCAAAACCTCGACAGGTGCATCATCACGATCGAGCATATTGAAATGAACTCGATGATGATATCTCGATCGCTAACGGCATCAATACTGTTTTCGAACAGCGCTCCGAAATCAAGCAGCTCCATGCTTCTTTTCGCGTTCAAAGGCAGAGTGCTTCCTGCAAACGCTGCGGCGCCCAGAGGAGAAATATCGACACGTTTGAGGAGGTCGTCAAGCCGTTCTCTGTCGCGGTGAAACATGTTGAAATACGAAAGATAATAATGTCCAGCCGAGACGGGCTGGGCTCGCTGTAAATGGGTGTAGCCGAAAATGATCGTGTAACGGTAGGTTTCAGCTTTTTCAACAAGCAACTGCTTCAGTGCGGCGAGTGCGTTGTCAAGTTCATTGATGATGCCCTTCAGGTAAAGTTTCGTATCGGTTGCGACCTGGTCGTTCCGGCTTCTTCCGGAATGCATTTTGCCTGCTATCGGTCCGATCTTTTCTTTTAAACGATTTTCTATTGCCGTATGAATATCCTCGTCCTCCCAGTGCGGTACAAATGCTCCGGAGGTGATTTCCTGTTCGATCTCTTCGAGCCCTTCGACGATCAGCCTTGCTTCCTCCACCGGTATGATGGCTTCTTCAGAAAGCATTGTTACATGTGCGATTGACCCCTTGATGTCCTCCTGGTAAAGTGCTTTGTCAACATCAACGGAAGAGGAGAAGAGCAGTGCTTCACGGTCAAACGGTTCGGCAAAACGGCTTTGCCACAAAAGTTCTTTTTCGGTACCTTTTTTCGAGCCCATCAGTTTCAAAATCATGTTGATGAAGTGTGTTAGCCGGAAGATAAGAAATATTGCCTGGCCCGAAAAACCTGTGTGCTTTCGCCTTTTTATCCGCTGTAAAGTACTTTAAAAAATAAAGTATGTTTATGCAATTATTTCGGATCCTATAAAAAAAACGCCGGATCCCCTGTTTTTCGAGAATCCGGCGGCTTTTGGAAAGAAAAGTCTGCTGATCTACCTCCTCAGGTAATGGAAGCTGGGATCAGGTCTTCCGACGAAGCATGAGCGTGTAAAGCCGTATTTTTTAATGATTGCAAAAGCTTTTTCCGCTTCTGCTTTTTTGTTGCCGAAGTCAAACATCCAGTGGTTTCCATCGACAATTTTCCAACGTCCGTTGATGTTTTTTACCTCGATAGTGTTAGGGTTGAAGCTGACACAATCTTCTCCCGGTATTCCTCCCTTGGGCGCACCGCCTGGAGTCAGCATGTATTGGAATGAAGGATCGGGGCGGCCGACAAAGCACGACCGGTTCATTCCGTAATGTTTGATGATTTTCAGCGCCCGGTACGCTTCGTTTTTCTTGTTGCCGAAATCAAACATCCAGTGGCTGCCGTCAACAATTTTCCAACGTCCGTTGATATGTTTAACGGTTGTGGTTTTCGGATTGAATGAGACGCAATCTTCCTGAAGAGCAGGTCCCGGCTGCGGAAGCGGGATTGGCTGCGGCGGCAACGGTATAGGTGTCAGTTGAAGCATCCGCTGGAACGTGTGTGATGTGGTATAATTCGAGCGGTTACTGCCGTCGGTGAAACGGGTAAACGTTTCTGCCTTGATACGATTTTTGCCGGCAGGCTTAACGATAACAAGCGTTTGGTTGAACCCGGTCTTATAGAGTGCCGTCATGGCTTTGCCCGTTTGCATCAGGTTTGCCGAGACATTCGGGGCGTAGAGGTACGTGTTTACCTTGCCCCAGTCGCAATCTTCCGGATGGCATTGTCCCCAGGCATGCATTTTGAAAGACGAGCCTTGTTGGGTTATTTCGAGCTTGGTGATTCCCCGTGTATCGGGATCCGTGTTGGTCCATGTACCGGTAAACTGATTGGCTGAAGATAGAGCGGTGGAATGATGCAGTAGAAGCAGGAGTACAAAAGAAGAAGCGGCAACAATGACTTTTTTCATGTTAAGCCTCCTTGTAAAAGATTAAAGGACGAGACGTTGTTATCGAATAACAACTCAAGTTACTGCTCCTCGCTCTGAAAAGCAATCAAGAGGTTGAAAAACCCCGGCCTTATTCAGGCCGGGGGAGTTGGATAATGGAGGCTACTTCCTGTTTTTTACCTGCACTTCGCTGTAGGTTTTCAGCCCGAGTCCGTAAATGTGAATGAAGCCTTCGGCAGCCTTGTGATTGAAAGTGTCGGCTTCGGTGTATGTTGCAAGTTCTTCATTATACAGCGACCACGGTGAGGTTCTGCCGAGCAATGTCACGGCACCCTTGAAGAGTTTAACCCTTACCAGACCGGTGACGTTTTTCTGCGTTGCATCAACAAAGCCGTCGAAAGCTTCGCGCATCGGAGAAAACCAGGTTCCGTTGTAGATCAGATTGGCATAGTCCTGGCTGATGTTCTTTTTGTACTGAAAAACGTTTTTTTCCAGCGTCAGTCTTTCGAGCTCACGGTGAGCGAAATGCAGAATCGTTGCAGCCGGAGCTTCATATATTTCGCGTGATTTAATGCCTACAACCCGGTTTTCAATCATGTCAAGACGGCCTATACCATGAGCGGCACCGATCCTGTTCAGTTCCATGATGATGTCAAGGCCTTCCATTTTTTTTCCGTCGAGTGCAACTGGAATGCCCTGTTCGAATTCAATGTCGATAACCGCTGCTTTGTCAGGGGCTTTTTCCGGAGATGTGGTTATCTGATAGGCGTCCTCGGGCGGAGCAACCATAGGGTCTTCAAGGACACCGCATTCGATGCTTATTCCCCAGATGTTTTCATCAATAGAGTAAGGGCTTTTTTTGGTGGCTGAAACCGGAATATTGTTTTTTTCAGCATAAGCGATCTCTGCCTCGCGTGAAGTGAACTCCCATTCGCGGAGCGGAGCCAGTACTGTTAGGTGCGGAGCAAGAGAGGCAAAGGTAACCTCGAAACGAACCTGGTCGTTGCCTTTGCCGGTGCAGCCGTGTGCAAGCATGGTGCAGTTTTCGGAAAGAGCCGCGTCTACAAGGGTTTTTGCAAGAAGAGGCCTGCCGAGAGCGGTTGCAAGAGGATACACGTCTTCGTAGAGGGCGCCTGCTTTGAGAGCCGGCCAAATGTACTCTTCAACGAATATCTTGCGAAGATCGAGGAAAGAAAAACTCGAAGCTCCTGTGGCGATGGCTTTTTGTTCAAGATTTTCGATCTCTTTCTGTTGTCCGAGGTTGCCTGTAACGGCAATAATATCGGCGTCGTATTTATCCTTCAACCACTTGATCATAACGGAGGTATCGAGTCCGCCTGAATAAGCGATGGCAATTTTTTCCTTTTTCATTTTGCTGTTGTACTGTCAGGTTTTTAAAAGATTTGATTGAATATACTTGAGGATCGAACGTATGTCGCTGACCGATGCCGGAATGATAAGAACGGTATCGTCTCCGGCAATCGTTCCCAGGATTTTCGGGTTTTTGAGATGATCAATAAATGAGCCCACACCGTGAGCTCTGCCCGGAAGCGTTTTGACGACAATCGTTGTTTCGTTGGCTTCGATACTCTGGATTTCCATTTCCACAAGCCCTTTGATCATCTGTCCCGGATTGTCTTCAGGGAAAATGAGACGGTAGCCGGTAGTTGTCCGGGAACGAATGATGCCGAGCTCGGAACAATCTCTCGACAAGGTTGCCTGGGCGACATCGGTGCCGGCTTCCAGCAGCAGCTGCATGAGTTCATGCTGGTTCTTTACCGAGCTGTTCTGAAGGATTTCCTTGATTTGACGTTGCCGCTGTTGTTTTCCCATATTTTGCCTGTTTCAGAATTTGAGCTTGTTTGCAACATTCTGAAGCCTGTGTGTCAGATGAAACTTCCTGTACTCTTCGTGATTAAGTAGCTTCACCAGTAGAGCTTTCTGTACATGCAGACGGTTCTCAGCTTCGTCCATAACAATGGACTGCGGTCCGTCCATAGCTTCTGCCGTAATTTCCTGGCCGCGATGGGCAGGCATGCAGTGCATGACTACCGCTGAAGGTTTTGCCGCCCCGAGCAATTCCGAGTTGATCTGGAATTTTCTGAATGTCTCAAGCCTTTTTGCGGTTTCGTCTTCCTGACCCATGCTTGTCCAAACGTCGGTATAGAGAACGTCGGCGTTACTTGCCGCTGCAAGCGGATCGTGAATGATCTCGATGGTGCTTGCACTGTTCTTTTTTGCCCGTTCGAGAATCTGTGCATCGGGCAGGTGCCCTGACTCGTCGGGACATGCGAGTACGAAATGGAAGGGGAGTATGCCTGCAAGTTCTATCCAGGAATTGGCCACGTTGTTTCCGTCACCGATAAAGACCACTTTGATGTTGTCGTGCCACAATCCTTTTTCATACAGTGTGAAGGCATCGGCAAGGATCTGGCAAGGGTGAGAAAGGTCGGTAAGCGCATTGATCACCGGTATCGAGGCATGTTGTGCAAGGGCATCTATAACGGAGTGCTCGTGAAGTCTCGCAACGATTGCGTCATTGTAACGGGAAAGGAGCCGGGCGATGTCTTCAACCGCTTCCCGTGAATTCACCCCTATTGATTTCCCTTCAAGGTTGACCGCATATCCGCCAAGCTCGTGTATACCTATTTCAAATGAGACCCGTGTCCTGAGTGAAGGCTTGTTGAATATCATCGCAACTGTTTTCCCTGACAACGGTTTGTAAGGTTTGCCGCTCGACGCTCTAAGACGCTGTTTTTTGATGAACAGGGAGAAGTCGAAAAGTTCTATGATTTTTCCGGCGTCCAGTTGGAAAAAGCCGAGAAAATCTTTTTTTTTGCTGCTTTTTTCCAAGAGATATCTCCTTGAATATGGTTATATGTCAGAATCTTTTTCCGAAACGAACTGTGTCCCGACACCCTGATCGGTAAAAATTTCCAGCAATAGCGAATGCATGAGTCTGCCGTCGATAAGGTGAATTTTATGAACGCCACCGTCCAGTGTTTTATAGGCTGAGAGGGCTTTAGGTATCATGCCGCCCGAAATAACCCCTCCTTCGATCAGATCCGCGGCATCAGCTTTGCAAACGCTCTTCAGAATCGTTTCTCCATGATAGACCCCGGGGACATCGCTGACGTAAATAAGCTTCTCGGCCTTGAGTGCAATGGCAAGTGCGCTGGCGGCATCATCCGCATTGATATTGTATATGCTGCCGTTGTCGTCGTACCCGATGGGTGCAATAACCGGTATCAGTTTTGCATGGCAGAGCAGGTCGAGGTAGTTGGTGTTGATGTGGGTGATTTCTCCTACAAGGCCGAGATATTCCGCTTCCTTGCAGGGAACAGCCTTGATAGTATTGGCGTCAAGTCCGCTTACACCGACAGCCTTTGCGCCGTGCTCGCTGATAAGGCGTACAACGTCCTGATTGACTTTTCCGGCGAGCGTCATCTGCACGATCGAGATCATTTCCTTGTCGGTAACTCTTTTTCCATGAAGGAACCGTGTTTCGACGCCAAGTTTTTCAGCGGTTTTGGTGATAGCTTCTCCCCCTCCATGAACAAGGACCACGTTGATGCCGACCTTGCGCAGAAGAGTTACATTTTGTGCAAAAGCATCTTTAAGTACCTCGTCTTTCATGGCCGCGCCGCCATACTTGATGACGAAAGTCTTTTCCTCGAATTTGCGGATATAGGGGAGAGCTTCGATAAGCACCTGCCCTATGGTAGATTGCTGCTCTTTTGTGCCCCTGCCTGTAGGGAGATTGTTGGGTAAATCGTTCATCGAATGCCGGTCGGGTTAAAGGGTTCAGGTTCTGTAACTGCCGTTGATTTCAATATATTCCTTGCTGAGGTCACAGGTATGGGCTGTGGCGCTGCCGGTTCCGCTTCCCATGGAAACGGTAATGGTATAGCTGCTGCGGCCGAGTATTTTTTTTGCATCTTCTTCTGAAAATTTCGAAACATAACCAGGCTCGAGAATAACAAGATTGTCAAATTTTATTGAAACATTTTCAGGGTTGAAAACAGCGCCTGATCTCCCTGCGGCTGCAATAATTCTGCCCCAGTTGGCATCTTCTCCATGAAGAGCGGTTTTAACCAGGTTTGAGTTTGCGATGGTTCGCGCAGCCTTTCTTGCATCGTTATCGGTTGCAGCCCCTTCTATGCGAATCTCCACCAGTTTGGTTGCACCTTCGCCGTCTCGGACAATCAGTTTGGCAAGAAATGTCATCAGGCTTTCAAGTGCTTGGTAAAAGATCGCAGCATCCCGGCCCGGCAGGATTTCAGGATTCGAAGCAGAGCCTGATAAAACAGCCACCATATCATTGGTGCTTGTATCGCCGTCGACCGTGATGGTGTTGAAGCTTCTTTCATTTGCTTTTGTGAGCATGTCTTGAAGCAGTGTATGGCCGATATTTGCATCAGTAACGACAAACGCAAGCATTGTCGCCATGTCGGGACAGATCATGCCGGAGCCTTTTGCAATGCCGCAGAGGCGGGCATCTCCTGTGGAAAGTGATATATCCAGTCCGAAAAACTTCGGGAAAGTATCGGTCGTCATAATTGCTTCGGCAGCTTTGGCAGGTGATTCTTCAAGCAAAACCGCCGAAAACGAATCGAGCGCACCGTTGATTTTTTCCATTGGAAGAGGCGCGCCGATAACGCCGGTTGACGATACAAGAACTTCAGGCCGTTGAATTCCGAAAACTTCCGCGGTTTTTTCTGCCATGCCAATGGCATCTTTCATGCCCTGTTTGCCGGTTGCCGCGTTGGCGTTGCCGCTGTTGCAAACCAGAGCCCGTATTGACGAGCCGGATTTGCTGAGGTGCTCTTTGGAGACAATCACCGGCGCAGCACAGCAAAGGTTTTTGGTGAAAACGGCTGCGGCAGAGGACGGTTCATCAGCTGTGATAACCATCATATCCCTCTTTCCCGGTTTGATCCCTGCATGTGCGGTGCCGGCGGAAAATCCTTTTGGCCAAAACTGTTTTTTATCGGCATCCCTGATTTTCAGGGGCACAGTATGTTCAGGCCAGGAGGTGTCTTTGGCAAGGGCATCG
The DNA here is from genome assembly GCA_022360275.1 of Chlorobiales bacterium. Classification (GTDB taxonomy): domain Bacteria; phylum Bacteroidota; class Chlorobiia; order Chlorobiales; family Chlorobiaceae; genus Prosthecochloris. The sequence goes on along the minus strand of JAKSDC010000145.1, from coordinate 43,026 downwards.
ATAAGAGAAAAGGCCTTGTGTATTTTAGAGTAATCCGTGAGTTTCATCATAACCGAGCATAATGTTCATATTTTGTACCGCCTGGCCTGCGGCACCCTTGATCAGATTGTCAATTGCGGAAATAATTACCGTCGATCCGTTTTCTGCGCTTTCCGCAATGTGAATATCGCAGAAGTTTGTGTATGCGACATGCTGTATCTCCGGCATGGATTTTCTTATTCTTGCAAACGGTGCAGAACGATAAAAGTCCGTGAAATGCCCCTCAATTTGTGAAACCGGAATGTGTTTTTCAAGCTGAATATTCAGTACGGTGTAGATCCCTCTGACGAGGGGTGCTATCATCGGCGTAAACATGAAGCTGAAACTCGGTGTAAAGGTGTCCGTATCCAATGCCTGGAGAATTTCCGGAGTATGCTGGTGCTTTCCTGCCTTGTATGCGCGGATATTGCCGCTCATTTCTGAAAAAGACAACTCTACTTTACCGGACCTGCCTGCCCCTGATATCCCGGATATCGCAGAACAGTTGACACTTTTCACCGAGGCGTTCTTCAGCGGCTTCTTTACAAGAGGTGCAATGCCGAGAATGATGCTTGTCGCATAACAGCCGGGATTGCTCACGGCTTTGGCCTGTTTAATCTCGTCGTGGAAAAGCTCCGGCAACGCGTAGGGCAAGACCGCATCGGGATCTTTGTCCTTCTTGTAGTATTTCGAATGTTCTTTCGGGCTTTTCAGGCGAAAATCCCCTGAAAGATCGATTACCAGTTTCCCGGCTTCAGCAAGCTGAGGAACTAACGAAAGCGCTTCTCCATGCGGGAGAGCAAGAAAATAAATGTCTGTGTCTGTTTCGCCATTGTATGGTTCGAAAACAGCATCGGTATCAAGTGAAGGATAGATGTCCTGAACTTTTTTTCCGGCCTGTGTGTGCGCATAAAGTTTTTCAAGCTTGACCGAAGGGTGGCTTAGAAGAATTTTCGTCAATTCTGCACCGGAATAACCCGAGGCGCCGATAATCGAAACCGTGGGCTTTTTGTAACCCCTCATAATTTTTTTATGACATTGCATACCCATTCAGCGTTTGAGATTGTATTCGTCAAAACGGAAGAAATTTGGGTAAAGTGTTGAAATAAAATGAATTAAAATTTCGGATACTTATTCTTTATGTGAATTAATATTCATTATTATGAATAAAATAACGATTTTTGTGACAATTGCAAGATTTCCCGATGGAGGTTTTTTCTCTATCTTTGCTCAAACGTGAAATGAGGAACAGATTGTAAGAAAGGATTCAGTATGTTCGGCTGGAAAGGGTTTGTTATTGTCTTGTTCGTTCTCCTCTGTATTGCGGTGATTGTCGTTGTCTGGATCACAGATAACAAGGTCGATAAAACTGCTATAGTTGAAACCGCTAAAAGCGGGATTCTGAAAGTCGGTGTCGAGCCGTCACTTGCTGGAGCCGTAAAAGATATTGTCCCGGTTTTCAGCCATTACTATCCCGATGCTTCCGTTGAACTCGATTCGGGTCTTTTCGAGGACCTTTTTAACGGTTTTCTGCGGAAAAACATTGATGCAATGTTCTGGAGCGGCATGCCAGAAGGATATGAAGTTTCGCTCCTGGAAAGAAAAAAGATGAACTATCGTCTTGAGCCTGTTGCCAGAAACGCGATCGTCTGTATTGTCAATGCGAATAATCAGGTGCCGTTTCTGACTGTAGAGGAGCTTGCGAAAATCTACACGGCAAGAAAAAACCGGTGGGATGAAGAGAGAGAGATAAGGGCATATCTCAATAACAAAGATCTCAGACTGCAGCGGCAGTTTCTTGCGATTGCCGCCCCGGCTGAAAGTCATTTGACCGCCTGGTATGCAGAGAGCGACAAAGAGCTTGTAAAGCTTGTTGCAAAAGAGCCCGGGGCTGTAGGTATTATGCCTTTTTCCCGTGTAACTGCGATGATGAACACTGGCCGGATGTCTTCTTCTTTCCGGATTGTTCCTCTTTGCAATAAGAGAGGAGAGACTCCGGTCATGCCTACACAGTACACGGTTTATCGCGGAGAATATCCGCTTGACTATATTGTCTATTACATGTACCGAAAAGAAAAAGCTCTGGCTACCGGTTTCGGGGCATGGCTGGCAAAGGAGGGGCAGAAAAGCTTTGTGCGAAGTTCTCTCGCCCCTTACAAACAGCCTGTACGTGTTATCAAACTTCAATGAATCATGACCTCGGCAACGATACGCTATAGATTATTCATATTCCTCAAGTAAGCAATAAAGTTCATGACGGAACCTGCTAAAACATCATTCCAACCTATCTCGTTAAAACCGACAATCTACGCCGGGGTGTTTTTTGCTTTGCTGCTGTTCGGTGGAACGGCGGGTTTCATTGTTTACGAGGGGAAACTGCAGAAAAGAGCTGACGAGGCGCAGATGATTTACAAGGATCTGCTTGACTTCCGGTCAACGCTGACACTTATAGATCAGCAGTTAAGTCTTGCGCCTGAGCGACCGGAAGTTTTGCAGGAGATCATCCGGAACACCAAACTGCTTCAGTTTCGCTCGGTCAATTTTCAAGCCCGGGCGGAAAAAAACGGTATGCCTGAGCTGGCATCATGGATGGAGTCACGGCAGTTGGTGCTTGAGAAAATGCTTGCCGACATCGACAGAAAAAGGGCCGGAGCAGGTAACAGCATCTCGCTGATGATTCTCGAACTCGATGATGTTATTTTGCACACCGCTGTCGATGTAAGGCTTTCCAGTGAAAAGGTTTATGATGCAGTTCAGCTCTTTTTTTTCATTGTTCTGGCTGTGCTCGTGGTTATCATCATTTCTGCCGGCTGGGTGATTGTCGGTAATTACCGTCAAACTGTCATGCCCCTCAACCAGTTGGCGGAAAAACTGCGTATGGTCAATGAAGAACTGCCGGAAAGTTTTCATGATACCGCGGAAGAGGTTAAGAAAAATATACGTCCCAAGGAGTTTTCAAGCGATGTAAACGAGATAACGGATTCAATTGTAAGGTTCTGTCAGAATATCGAGTTGAAAAACAAGAAACTCGATGAGCTTTTTATCAAGGATGAAAAGACCGATTTATACAATTACCGCCATTTCAAGGATCACCTGATCGTTGATGTGGCAAGGGCGAAGCGCTTTGAAGAAAAAGTTTCGATGGCAATGATAGATATCGATCGTTTCAAGGCATACAACGATGCCAACGGTCATGTCGCAGGTGATATCGTTCTTGAAAAAATGGCTGGAATCATTCGTGAGGAGTGCAGGGAGTCAGATATTCCTGCCCGCTTCGGAGGTGAAGAATTTGCAATCCTGTTTCCCCGCACGGATAGCACAAAGGCGATTGAAATAGTCGATCGGTTAAGACAAATAATCGCTGCAGAACCTTTTTATCACGAAAAAGCCCTGCCTGGCGGACAGTTGACGATCAGTGCGGGCATCGCAACCTATCCGGATGATGCAGTTGACTGGTATTCCCTCATTAACACGGCCGATAAGGCGCTCTACCGCGCAAAGCAGACTGGAAGAAACAGGGTGGTTCATTTCCGGGAAATCGAAACAGATGGGGGCGAGGAGGGTGCATAAGAGAAAAGGAGATAATCAGTTTGTTGCAGGCAAGAAAAGAGTGAGAAGCCGGATGTAAGCAGTGCCGGTTGAGTTGGTTATTTGTTGAGCTGTAGAGGCATGCCCTTGGCACGCTCGATCACGCAACGGGAAATCAGGTGAATTGTAAGGCTCTCGAAAAGAAAGGTTCGGATCAAAAAAAATCGGTAATCGTGAGGGTAAGTACAGGCATGAAATCAGAGTTATACATTGCACGACGATTTGCTTTCAAACCCCGTTCTGCATCAAAGCCGACGTTTATTGTTTTTATTGCGGTCGCGGGAATTGCCGTGGGTACGGCTGCACTGATTTTGACCCTTTCGATTGTCAAGGGTTTTTCCGCGCAGATTGAAAACAAGCTCATCGGATTCAGCTCTCATTTTCAGCTCAGACAGGTACAGGGAGGCCTGTTTTATCCCCTTTCTGCCGATACTTTACGCCTGAAAGGTATTGAGAATATTTCTTCCGTTACACCATTTATGGAAAAAAACATCGTTCTGCAAAGTGATGCACGAGATGTGGAACTGATAAAGCCGGCCATGCTCAAAGGTATTCTTCGGGAAAAACCACCGGTTTTTCTTGAAGAGAGCATTATTGAAGGTTCCTGGCTCGGCGAACCGGAATCATCTTCATTGCAGATACTTGTTGGAAAACCTCTTGCAGAAGCCCTGCAACTGTCTCCAGGCAGCAGGGTTATGATAATCAGCACCACGAACGCCTCTTCGGGGGAGCTGATTCGGGTAAACGATAACATTGTCGATCTTCTTTCCTCGATGGATATCGAGCTGGCTACGGTTGCCGGTATTTATGAAACCGGACTCAACGAAGGTTTTGATGATTACATGGTGGTTGCCGATCTTGTGGCGATGCAGCGTTTTTTCAATGCAGACAAGGCTATGGTCAGTGGTTATGAGGTTATGGTGCATGACCTTGAAACGCTTAACGATACATCTCTGGAAGCGGTCAACCTGCTTGGTTATCCGTTTTACGGTTATACGGTCTTCGAACGTTATGCAAATCTTTTCGAGTGGTTGAGGCTGCAGCAGAACATTACCCCCCTCCTGATAATAACTATTACCGTTGTAGCGGTTTTCAATATTATTTCGACGTTGCTCGTGCTTATCATTGAAAAAACAAAAGAAATCGGAATGCTGGGAGCTTTAGGGCTTGTTCCGGGGAAGATCAGCGGAATATTTCTTTCTCAGGCATTCCTGATCGCACTTGTGGGTATAATTGTCGGAAATCTCCTCGCGTTCGGTTTTTCAGTGTTCGAGCTGCATTTTCAACTGATAACCCTGCCGCAAAAAAATTATTTCATCAAACACATTCCGATCCAGATGGAACTGCTTGATTACGTTATGGTTTCCTGTATAGTCGGAGTATTGACGCTTGTTTTTGCCTTCATTCCTGCCAGGGTCGCGGCGTCATTAAAGCCGGGCACGGCATTGTTGACTTGATGGAAGATGATGCAAGGGCAAGGCGGGAAAAAGGACAAATGATTATTTGCTGTTGAGTAATGGGTGTTGATTCGACAACTCAACGAATAAACAGTTCAACAAGTATACATGCGTTTTGCTCCGGGATTGTGGATAGCCCAGCGTTACAGTTTTGCAAGAAAACGGTTCAGGGTTATCAATATCATATCTGCAATCAGTTTGACAGGTATTATTGTCGGTGTCAGCACTCTGCTTGTCGTGATGAGTGTCCTGAACGGTTTTCAGCAGGTTGCCTGGGATCTTTTCGTTACGGTTGAAAGCCCTGCGCAGGTGTTGCCTGCCGAGGGAAAAGACATGGAGGTGCCCGATTCTTTGCTGGCACAAATCAGCCGAATCGAGGGTGTGGTATCGGCAGAACCTTTTGCCGAAGGAGCGGCTATTCTTTCAGGTAACGAAAAAGGTGAGCTCGTCATGGTTAAGGGGATTACCCGGACTGCGCATGAACGTTTGATGAAACAAACCGGCAGGGAAATGCCTTACTTCGACAGCGAGACTGTTTCTGTCGGAGAGATGCTGGCTTACAAGGCAAAACTGGCTCCTGCCACCCGGGTGAAAATTTTCAGCCCAGAGTTGATATCACTCGGTTTGCAGTCTCTTTCCCAGCCTTATCTTCTTCCCGCATTGACATTTCCGGTCGTGGAGGTCGAATCGGTTTTTTCCCTGCAGCGCATCTTCAACGACCATTATGTACTGGCCTCGGAGGAAACGGCCAGAAGAATTCTTCTTCAGAAAGAAAGCCTTTATTCCGGCATCGATGTAAGAGGAAGCGATGACCGTGCAACACATACAGCTCTTGTTCGTAATCTTCGATCGTGGATTCGGGATAACGGTTTGGAAAATACTTACATCGTTCGTCCTCTCGAAGAGAAATACCGGGACATTTTCGGGGTGATGGAGATTGAGAAGTGGGTGAGCTTCAGTGTGCTTATGCTGGTTATCGTCGTGGCAGCACTCAGTCTTACCGGCTCGCTTACCATGACAGCCATTGACAAGCGGAAAGAACTGTTTTACTTACGCTGTCTTGGACTTGAAAAACCGCAGTTTCTCATGATTTTTATCATGGAAGGAGGGATGATAGGACTTGCAGGTACGATGGCCGGAGCGGTGATTGCCTGGATGGTCTGCTTTACACAAGAGACGTTTGGTGTGATTGAACTGCCGTCGAAAAGTGCATTTATCATTGATGCTTACCCTGTGAGCATGCAGGCATCGGACTTTCTGATTGTGTCGGGAACAACCATAGCTGTATCGCTGCTGGTAAGTCTCTATCCGGCTTTCAAAGCGGCGGGTATTGCCAGCAGCAAAAGCCTTTCGGACAAGGCCGATTGATCTGCTTCCAAGTGTTAAGATAGGCCTGAGGAACCCCCGGTTTTTCGCGGTCCAAGGTTTTGCTGCCATCAAATCTTCTCAAAGGACTGAGGAGATCGGGGGTGGCATGAGCTTGATGAAAAAAAAGCGGCACCTTTTGAAGGACACCGCTTTTTCCGCATCGAATAACATGTCAAAGTTTACCGTTATTCCTCTTTTACGAAAAAGCTTTTTTCAACGCCACACACCGGACATACCCAGTCGTCAGGAATATCCTCGAAAGGTGTTCCCGGCTCAACGCCGTTATCAGGATCTCCGTAATCAGGGTCGTAAATATAACCGCACGGTTCACATCTCCATTTATCCATAACTGAGTCTCCTTTTGTTTATGGTTGCCAGAAAACACAGAGTAAAAAAGAACACTCGTCAGAGTTGACGAGGGCAGAAGGTATTGATGTAAAATAGTTTGAATGATAAAAAGTTCATCATGAGGATGAAATTATTTTTCTGAAAACCACCATGCCAGACTGTACAAACCCGTTGTTCCTGTAAAAAGCATGGGCGGTTTTGTTTTCTTCATCCGTCAGCAACGTAATGCGTCCGAATTCCATGTCCTCTGCAAGACCAACAGCGTGTTGCAGCAGCAGGCTTCCGATACCTTGAGAGCGGTAAGCAGGGTCAACGATCATATCCTCAAGAAGAGCCACTTTTTTACCGAGGGCCGTGCTGACAGTGTAGAGCAGTATCACCATTCCGACAATGAAACCGTTGTTTTTGTTTTCGCAAACAAGAACGGCTCCATGGGAAGGATTTTCAATAATCATCTGCAGGCCTTTTTTCTGGCATTGAGAGTCAGGAGTGAATTCGGCTTCCTGCTCGAAAAGCGCTGCAAGGAGTTCACTGCATCGGTCGATATCGTCTGTAGTTGCGGATCGAATTACCATGTTTTATTGTTTAAATGTGCAATCTGAACTGAGCGTCTCACGTTGTGTTTGGCCGGCATGACTGTAGAAAATACAGGTGATTAATGCGTAACCCGATGCAAATTAAGGATAGTGCTCGCAAAGATGTATCGCTTTGTGACTTTTTGATCGTAAACAGTTACATTGCATTATGTTAAAAAAAATATTCAGGAAAAAAACAGCTGCCAAAGAGCCGTCGACCGTTTCATCGGTGGATGTTGTCAGGTATTGCGGTACCTGGTATGAGATTGCATCGTACGTACCGAAAGAAGAGCGGGGATGTATAAAAACGAAAGCGGAATATACCCTCAATAAGTCGGGGTATGTGGATGTCCGCAACTCGTGCCAGCGAAAGGGAAGGGAAAAGTCTGTAAGAGCAAAGGCATATTCCGTTCCTGAAAGTGGTAACGCAAAGCTCAAGGTGCATTTTTTCAGGTTTTTGAAAGGTGATTACTGGATTGTTGATCTTGCCGACGATTACTCCTGGGCAGCCGTATCGACCCCCACGTCGCGAAGTCTCTGGATTCTGAGCCGTACTCCTTACCTTGGAGATGCAGTGTATGATGAAATCATTCAAAGGCTGAAAAGCCGTGGTTTTGATACGGACAGGCTGGTAAAGACGGATCAGCGCGGGTAAAAGATATGGAAGCGTTTTCGCTCTCTTTTGCCATGATTTTTATCGCCGAACTCGGCGACAAATCCCAGCTTCTCGCCTTGACTCTCGCCACCTGTTTCAGTGCGAGAGTTGTGCTGTCGGCAATATTCTGTTCAACACTTGCCGTGCATGTACTCTCTACTGCCGCCGGAGCTCTTCTTGGAGGGCTATTCCCTGTCGACTGGGTTCTTTTCCTTGCCGGTATATCATTCATCGTTTACGGATTCTGGACATTGAGAGGCGACAGTCTTGAAGAGGACAGTGATTCGTGCAAACCTACCATTCACCCTTTCTGGCTTGTGTTCAGCACATTCTTTATCGCTGAACTGGGTGATAAGACCATGTTGAGTTCGCTTTCTCTTGCAACGACCAATCCTTTTATGGCAGTCTGGATAGGTTCCACGCTTGGCATGGTGTTTTCCGATGCTTTGGCGATTGCGGTGGGAAAAGTACTTGGAAAAAAGCTGCCGGAAAACATTGTCAAAATCGGGGCGGCCATTATCTTTTTTGCTTTCGGCGCTTTCAGTATGTACGAAGGGGGAGCTGATTTTGATTTCATGCTATGGGCTGCCGCTCTCTGTCTTATTGGATTAAGCGGCTACCTGTTTCTCAGAAAACCATCCTGACAACCAGCTGCTGAACGCCTCTACTGTTTTCTGTTTTTTTTACAGCACCCTCTTCCCAACTGACCGACCAGAAGGGGAGCCAGACAAACTTTAAATACCCAGGTGGAAGGTTCTTTCAGGAACGTGACGGTTGGGACTTTGCCGGTTTTTTTAAGCAAAACATTTCGGTCGATTCCAACACGGCTTTTTTGCTATCTTGTTCAAGAATTATGATCCCTTTAATATAGCCTTTTATCTTATTACTGTAGCTACAGCAGTCTATGTCGGTTTTGCTGGAAATTGAGTCTCTCGACTTTTCCTATGAAAACGCATCTTCACCGGTGTTCAGTGAACTGAACCTTGTTGTGAATCAGGGGGATTTTGTTGTTATCAAGGGTGCTTCAGGAACAGGAAAGTCAACCTTGTTGCGTTTGGTCTGCAGGTTACAGGCTTATGAGAAAGGCCGTATACTTTTCAAAGACAGGAGCATAGAAGCCTATCATCCTGCCGAACTTCGCCGATCCATCACTTATGTCGCACAGATTCCGTCGATGGTTGATGCGAGCGTGAAAGAAAATCTGCTGTTTCCGTTTTCTTTTGCCGTCAACAACTGCATGAAAAAACCTTCTGATAGAATGCTCTCGGAAATGCTCGAACAGTTTTACCTGCAGGACGTCAGTCTGCTTCAGCAGGCTCGGAATCTCTCCGTCGGCCAGCAGCAGCGTATTGCGCTGATGCGGGCCTTGCTGCTCGATCCGGAAATATTACTGCTTGACGAACCGACGTCAGCGCTCGATGCAGCGAGTGCAGCCATGGTTTTTTCGATTGTCGAACGTTTGAATGCACGGCAAGGTAAGGCGATCATAATGGTTACTCACAGCAACCGCATCTTGGGCAATATATCGCCGGTGGTTTACTTGCTTGAAAACAGTAAACTTCGAAGAATATGAGTCAGACCGTTGAAATCAGTCTCTGGCAACTTGCACTCGGCCTCTTGTTTATATTGATTGCCCAAGTTGCTTCATTTGTCTATCATCTCGGCCTGAACCGTGATATAACCGTGGGTACGGTAAGAACGTTTGCCCAGCTTTTTCTTATGGGTTACGCGCTTACCTTTATTTTTCAACTGGAAAATATCTGGCTAACCCTCGGCATTTTCGCTGTTATGGCGGTTTCGGCCTCTTTCATCGTGCAGGGAAGGGTAAAGGAAAAGCAGGTGCCGTACATGCTGCCGACTTTTTTGACGATGTTTGTCAGCTATTTCGTTACCGCTTTGTTTGTCTCGGGGCTTGTTATAGGCGTCGTACCGTGGTGGGAGCCCCGCTATTTTCTGCCGATAGGCGGCATGGTTATCGGTAACTCCATGTCCGCTTTGGCCATTGCGCTTGAGCGTCTGTTCAGAGAGATGCGTCAGCAGAAAGGATTGATTGAAGCCAGGTTGTGTCTGGGAGCAAACTATAAGGAGGCCAGTTCGGAAATGTTCAGAAACGCTGTTACAGCAGGGATGATTCCTTCAATAAATGCGATGATGGGAGTGGGGCTGGTTTTTATTCCGGGTATGATGGCTGGCCAGATTCTTGCCGGTGCGGATCCGCTTCAGGCAATTCGTTATCAGATCATCATTATGTTGATGCTTGTTGGTTCAACTGCAACAACGTCCATAATTACCATGCTGATTATCAGAAAACGTTGTTTCGGCAGGGGAGAGGAACTGTTGCTGTCGGTAAGTGACAAGTAGATAACGCCGGGTAGCCTGTTAGCTGAATAGCTTTTTTGTTGTTGCAGCAGTTTTCTGAATAACTATCTTCGTTCTACTGGCTATACTGGCTATACTGGCTATACTGGCTATACTGGCTATACTGGCTACTGGCTACTGGCTACTTTCTTCCCAAGTCCTTTGCTTATAGCGATAACGCCTATTCCCGCAACTATCATGGCAAGACAGAGCACTTGTCCCATGGATAACTGCATGAAAACAAAGCCGAGGTGTGCATCCGGTTCGCGGTAAAATTCAATAAAGAAACGAACAAACCCGTAGCCCAAAAGATAAAGGCCGGAAAGAAAGCCGGGATACGGAGCCTTTTTGCGCAAAGACCACAGTATGATGAAAAGAAATATTCCCTCGAAAAACGCTTCGTAAAGCTGCGATGGGTGGCGAAGGGCATCACCGGGCGCCATAGGAAAATGCATGCCGATCGCAGCATCGGTCACACGGCCGTACAGTTCTCCGTTGATGAAGTTGCCCAGTCTACCGAACGTATAGCCAAGGGGGAGCGAGACGACGAAAAGGTCAATGGTTTTCAGAAAAGACATGTTGTGATTTTTTGTATAAAGCCACACTGCAACAATCACGCCGATAGCGCCGCCGTGATAAGACATTCCTGCAATACCTGAAAAACTGCAGCTGCCTCCTGAAAAACTCAGCGGAATGATTGAACCGAGAGGATTCGCAATAAATTCAGGAAAACTGTAAAACAGCAGGTAACCCAACCTTCCACCTACCAGAACTCCCAGAATCGCCCATGTCAGGACGTCGCCGGTAAATGCCGGGGGGTAGGGAAGTTTTTCGCTTTTTATCCTGTAACGGGTCAAAAGGTACACTACTCCAAAGGCAATGATGTACATCATGCCGTACCAGCGAACAGGGAAATTTCCCAAGCTGAAAATTACAGGGTCCATCCGTGAGGGAAGAGTTTGCCACCAGAGCGTAAAATTATCCATGGTTTTGTTTTTCTATCGCAGTTTTGTCGCAGATTTCCCGGTTTCTTCAGAAGAAAAAACTACAAAAAAGCAGCTTCCGTGAAAATCATGCATAAAAAAATACGCCTACGTTCATTTGTGAGACAAAATTGCTTGAAATGAGACAGAAAATATAGCTATATTAAAGCTTTGCGTTTTTTTACTTTTTCAATCTCGCACTGTTTAACAAAAAATACGAATAGAATGGCAAAGATACTTGAAGGTTCGGCTATGAAGTTTTTCAACAAGTGGGGCATTCCGGTGCCGAACTATGTTGTCGTCATGGACCCGAACAAGCTTGCTCAGCTTGGCGAAGCAAACAAATGGCTTAGGGAATCAAAACTTGTTGTCAAAGCTCATGAGGCTATCGGCGGAAGGTATAAACTTGGCCTTGTCAAACTTGGCCTTAATCTTGATGAGGCAGTAGCGGCCGCACGTGAAATGATCGGGAAAACGGTCGGTACCGCCGAGATTCGCCAGGTGATCGTTGCCGAGATGCTTGATCATGATGCAGAATATTATATGTCCATTGCCGGGAACAAGGATGGTGCCGAGCTGCTCCTTTCAAACAAAGGCGGTGTCGATATCGAAGACAACTGGGAAACGGTTAAACGAGTCCAGATTCCGATCGATCAAGCTCCTTCCATTGAGGAGTTGACCGTGCTCGCTGAAGAGGCAGGTTTCGAGGGTGAAATTGCCGAGCGTGTGGGAAAGATTGCTTCGAGGCTTGTTCTCTGTTTTGACAACGAAGATGCGCAGTCCATTGAAATCAATCCTCTTGTTATTCGAAAAAGCGATATGAGGTTTGCGGCGCTTGACGCCGTTATGAATGTTGACTGGGATGCAAGGTTCCGCCATCCGGACTGGGATTTCAAGCCGGTATCGGAAATTGGGCGTCCGTATACCGAAGCAGAGCAGCAGATGATGGAGCTTGACTCCCGGATCAAAGGTTCGGTGAAGTTCGTTGAAGTTCCCGGTGGGGAAGTCGCGCTTCTGACAGCAGGAGGCGGTGCTTCTGTATTTTATGCAGATGCGGTGGTTGCCCGTGGTGGTACAATTGCCAACTATGCCGAATACTCCGGTGCACCACCGGATTGGGCTGTTGAAGCTTTGACCGAAACGCTCTGCCAGCTTCCCAAGATCAAGCATATCATCGTCGGCGGCGCTATCGCAAACTTTACCGATGTGAAGGCGACATTCGGAGGTATTATCAACGGGTTGCGTGAAAGCAGGTCAAACGGCTTCCTGAAAGGAGTTAAAATCTGGGTTCGCCGTGGTGGTCCGAACGAAGCCGAAGGGCTTGCTGCAATAAGCAAACTCAAGGACGAAGGATTCGACATCCATGTTTATGACCGAAACATGCCGATGACCGATATCGTTGATCTGGCTCTGAATTCCTGACACGCGATATCGTTATAAAGAAAAGAATTAGCATTTAAAACTCATTAAACCGGATAATAAACTGTGAGCATTGTAATCAATAAAGAGACACGCGCTGTTATCATTGGTGGAGCAGCCGGCGTGAATGCGGCAAGGAAAATGGCAGAGTTCGACTTTCTTGTAAAACGTCCCCTGACTATACAGGCGTTTGTTTACCCTCCTGAAGAAGGGCAGCAGAAAGAGATTTTCCTTGGCGGCGAACTGAAAAACATCAAAGTCTTTTCAACGCTTGAAGAGGCGCTTGCCAGTAACCCGCAGATCAATACTGCACTGGTCTATCTCGGAGCATCACGTGCAACCAAGGCAACACAGGAAGCGCTTGAGTCGGAGCATATTAAGCTTGTATCGGTCATTACCGAAGGTGTACCGGAAAAAGATGCTAAAAAGCTTCGCATTCTTGCCGAGAAAAAAGGAAAAATACTTAACGGACCATCCTCTATCGGCGTCATGTCCGCTGGCGAATGCCGTCTCGGGGTAATAGGAGGCGAGTACAAAAACCTCAAACTCTGTAACCTTTACAAACCTGGATCGTTCGGTGTTCTTACAAAATCCGGAGGTCTTTCCAACGAGGCAATGTGGCTGTGCGCGCAGAACGGTGACGGTATTACTTCAGCTGTCGCTATCGGCGGCGATGCTTATCCCGGCACTGATTTTGTTACCTACCTCGAAATGTTCGAGAAAGATCCTGATACAAAAGCTGTTGTCATTATCGGTGAGGTTGGCGGATCGCTCGAGGAAGAGGCGGCAGAGTGGCTCGCAGCGGAAAAACGCCGTATCAGAGTAGTCGCCGCTATCGGTGGTACCTGTCAGGAGGTGCTTCCACAGGGCATGAAGTTCGGACATGCCGGTGCGAAAGAGGGTAAAAAAGGCGCGGGTTCAGCACGTTCGAAGATGAATGCACTGCGGGATGCCGGTGCACTTGTGCCTGACACGTTCGGCGGATTGAGCAAGGCGATCAAACAGGTATATGATGAGCTTCTCGCAGACGGCACCATCGCGCCGGAAGAGCCGATTTCCGACGACCTGCTGCCGGAACTGCCTCCGAAGGTTCAGAAGGTGATCAAAGAAGGTGAAGTCATTGTCGAGCCTCTTATCCGAACCACCATTTCGGATGATCGCGGCGAAGAGCCTCGTTACAGGGGTTATGCGGCTTCAGAACTTTGCGAAAAAGGCTACGGCATGGAAGATGTCATCGGTCTTCTCTGGAACAAGAAACTTCCTACAAAGGAAGAATCCGAGATCATCAAGCGAATCATCATGATCTCTGCTGACCATGGTCCGGCGGTTTCGGGAGCCTATGGAGCCATTCTCGGCGCCTGTGCGGGAATCGACATGCCTCAGGCTGTTTCTGCCGGTATGACCATGATCGGCCCACGTTTCGGTGGTGCGGTGACCAATGCCGGTAAGTATTTCCAGATGGGTGCGAAAGACTTCCCGAACGACATTCCCGGATTCCTGGCCTGGATGAAGAAGAACGTTGGTCCTGTTCCGGGTATCGGCCACCGTGTCAAGAGCCTGAAGAATCCTGACAAGCGAGTCAAGTATCTGGTATCCTACGTGAAAAACGAAACCTCGCTGCATACGCCGTGTCTCGACTATGCGCTCGAGGTTGAGAAAGTAACGACAGCCAAAAAGGATAACCTTATCCTCAACGTCGACGGCACAATGGGGGCCATCCTTATGGATCTTGGTTTCCCGATTCATTCGCTGAACGGTTTCTTCGTTCTCGCCCGTACAATCGGCATGATCGGCCACTGGATCGATCAGAACGAGCAGAACTCCAGACTGATCAGGCTCTACGACTACCTCATCAACTACGCGGTTGAAGACGAGAGGGAAGTGCCTGAGAAGAAGTAGCGTGCAAGCGCAATAAGTAGTAGACAATCAAAAGCCCGGCTGTGTATTATTGTACACTCTGCCGGGCTTGTCTTTTATTTTCAGCCAGACTTAGCGTACGGATGATGGTTGCCTCAGCAGGGAAGACAGCCTGAAAGCCTGTTTCAGCAATGCGCTCAATATACTATCCCCGTCGAAGGCATCGTCAAGCGCTCCACGCTTGATCATTTCGAAGAGAATCTTTGATAACGATGTCTTTCGCTTGGCATACACCAAAATATTCTCCATTTCTCTTGGCGTTATATGGGGGTGCTTCCATACGAGCGTATTGCAGTTCCAGTCCGCCCAGTTCCAGTTAATGATCCTGGCTCTGTAGTCGTTGAACATCTTGCTGCCCGGAAGAGGGGTGACGATCTGGAATTGGTAGAAAGTGGCTTGCAGCGATGATAAATAATCGATTTCCGCCTTCAGGGATTCACAAGTATCACTCTCGAAGCCAAGCATATAGAAGAGATAGTACCCCATCTTGTTATGCCTTAGTTCATTGAAGAGATCCTGCAGGGATTCTTTCCGCTGCTTCGTGTACTTATTGTGCTCTGCGAGCGTATTTGCATTCAGACTCTCAATCCCTACAAAAACGATCTCACACCCTTTTTCCCTCAACTCCCTGATCCTTCCCTGAATGTGGTCAACCCGCGTCATGCATGTCCATCGAAGGTTTCGCTCGTGCAGCATATCCATGACCTTCTTCGAGAAACGTTTATCCATCAAGAAGTCCAGATCCATGATGCTCACCGTCTTGAGCTTCAGCTCTACGTACTGGTCGAGCACTCTTTCCAGTTCATTAACAGGAGTCTTATTCCTCGTTTGGTCGATAAATGAAGGACTTACGCAAAAATCGCATTTGAAATAGCAGCCCTTGATCGTCCATAGGACGCCCGAACGGCTCCAGTTGAAACTCCCCAAGCGAATCAGGTTTCCGATCAGTCCACTCAGCTTCCATTTCTGTACAACTGTCGGATGCCGGACCTCTTCCAGCTCCTTTCCGTATAAAAGACGATAGACCTCCGCTTCACCGTTGCCTTTGATGATTCGGTCGAAGTAGATCTCGATACCGGGTGTTTGCGTCCCATAGTTGCCGCCCCAAATTTCCTTGACGCCATATTTCCTTGCCAGCTCCACTAATCTTATCACATCGGGCACCTGATAGGTGTAAAAACTGATTCCCAGGATATCTACGCCCTTGCGCAGCTCGCGCTTCAGCCCGGACCATTTTGGCATGTCCAGTATTTCGACCGTCGGACAATTCTCCTTGATCCAGGAAAGCCCCCACGATGGAATAGGATAGGACGCACTAAGAAATTTATTGACCCGCCTATCATGAACATGGGAGGTTAAAATCGCGCCGTAGTCCGTGACCGCCGAGTGCGTCGGCGGTACTGTGAACAAGACGCGCATATTGCCATAATCAGAGTTAGTGGTCATAACCTTTGTACCGCATATTCTTCTTGCAGTTGCCTGTTAATCGTCAGGCCGTGTACCTTACTTGCTTGCCCGCTCCACGATCGGATCAAGCTGGCGGTTCTTTATTTACCCAGCACTTTTGGTATTGGGCTTGTATGTACAGATGTAAGGTACTGCTGGACTGCTAAGGGATTTTTGGGGTACTTTGGGAAGGCACTTTTTGGCGAATGCCTTGTTACCGATTATGGATAATATAATTGTTATGACGAGATATTCAAGTATTACAAACTCCTTGAACATATTGCGCTTTACCGGTTGCAGCATCGGGGTGTTTCTCGCATACTATTACAGCGAAACTCCCGAAGAGGTTCTGCGCGTCATAACAGAATGTGATAAGATCCCTGCTGACACTTGTTTTCTGGTTTCCTGTTGCTGCTATTTTGTTTAAATGAAAGGATTAAAATAGAGGCTGGGAAGATATTAAAATAACTTTATACGAATATGTGGCGTGATTTTTGTTTGCTGCAAATTACATTTCAGATTTGTTTCGGTCAATCGAGTTTGTATTTTAATGAAATACGTTGAAATACAAAAAGAAATTCGGAGGCTCAAATGACATCAACAGCAAAAAAGAGCGTGGAGCCAAGAGATCAGGTAAGCTTTAAGATACCTGCCAGTACTAAAAAAAGGATAGAACAGTTGGCAGAAGCGACTGGAAGAACAAAGACCTTTGTGATTGAAGAAGCTATTAATCAGTACATTCTGCGGAATGAATGGCAAATTCAAAGCATTCGGAAAGGTCAGTGTGATCTCGAAGAGGGAAAGGTAGTCCCGCAAGAAAAAATGCTAGAATACTGGGAAAGAAAGAATGAAGGTGCAGTGGACTGAGGAGGCAAAAAAACGCCTCGAAGATATTGAGGTCTACATTGCACGAGAAAACCCGAAAGCAGCCCAAAAGATTATTCTCACAATTGTCAGGAAAACGGCCAATCAACTTTCAGATTATCCGGCAAGCGGAAAGCCTGGTCGTCTTGCCGGAACACGTGAACTATTCATTTCAGGCAGTCCATATGTGGTTGTCTACACAGTTCAGCACAACATCGTGACAATTCTCACGGTTTTTCATACAGCACAGGATTTCCCGCAAAAGTACTAACCAAACAAAAAAAGTCTTCCTATCACTGAAAAGAGTCAGAAGGAGAGGTCTGATTCTGAAAAGAGGTGAATAACGCGGTATTCTTCTTTGCTGCACGGAATTGTTGTATAATATAAATTATGTAAAGTTATGGCGTTGTTTCGAATACATCTGTGCCAGCAGATTTTTATATGATTTTCTTTTTTTATCCCAATACGGGATAATCTGGAAACAGGATTATATTCCTTGCACTTATGAAAAAGGAAAAATCAATATTTCGGTCTGACTATCGATTGGTAATTGACTGGTTATCAACCAAACGACAAGTTTTTGGCATTACACAACAGCAACTTGCCCAAAAACTTAAAAAGCCACAATCGTTTGTTTCCAAATATGAGAATTGCGAAAGACGACTAGATGTGGTTGAGTTTCTAGAGATATGCAGAATAATGGACATAAATCCACAAGAAATCTTTGATAAGATAAGGTGACAAATCTGATTCTTACCTCTGACATTCTTGAGAATGCATCACGGCACTTGGATGAACTTTCTGGGCATGTTTTTGATGTCCTTAAGTTGTCAAAACCAGCGACTATTGAAAACGCTTTGAATCTATTCAAAGTCATCTCAAAACTCTCACCATTGGTAGGCAACTTACTAGAGTTCAACACAGTAGACTTTTTGAATTCAAAAAATGATTTCAAAAAGTTAGGTAGGTGGAAAAGGCAAGATCCAGGATTCCCTGATACTGTTTTTGAAGGTTCAATTCAACCCACACCCGGGTTTGAAATTAAGGCATGGTTTCCCCTTGCTACTGAGATTACAGCACGCTTTAAAGATAGTCAAAATCACTTTTTACAAAACCAAACCAAAGTTGCAATTCTGGCTTGGTTGCCTGAGAATGTAATATTTGGATGTCCAAGAATAATAGGCCTTCAAATTGTAACAGGTGCTTCAGTGGCAAAGGCAAGGGATAACCATTATCACAATCCACCAGATTATTTAGTTCTTGAACCCGAAGATACAACTGATCGCACGTCAAATCTTCAACAGACCAATACTAATGGATATAAATTCCAAGGGACTCCACAAGAATTTAAAACTGCCAAGAAAATTGTTGAAAGTTGGGGTAAAGGGCAGGATAAATATCAGCCCACACAGGAATACCAAGCAAATTTGAGAACACTTATCTCAATGTACAAATACCGGCTTGACACAAATTATGCTAAGATGGACAGAATTGTTCACACTGGTATTGAGGACTTTAAGGCACGTACTCTTGCTACTACATTCAACGGCATGACTGTAAAAGAGTGGGGTCGTCTCTTGTCGAAGGGAGATGACAAGACTATTGCAGAGTCTTTCAGAACTCATCTCGGTATTGTAAATGAACCAGAGAAAATTATCTATAAAGTCCGGGACGATATTGACCCTGTATACGGTGCTAAGAGCTAAGCCAAATCTCTTAAGAATCCCAGATTAAGAAATCTTTCCACCCCTATATTAAAATATGCCTCATCGATTTCGCAGGAGTATGCTTTACGTCCTGTGAGTGTTGCAGCAAGAGATGCGCTGAAAAGACCTCCAAACGGTTCCCATACAACATCGCCCTTGTCACTTGCGGCCTCAATTATTAACTTCATTAGGCTTAAAGGCTTTTGATTAAGATGGGCAGCTTTTCCATTTAGCATAGGGGCTTTTATTCTTTCGCTTCCATTTAGAGCTCCACGTGACCATACGTTTGTATAACCGTGTGGACAGTTGAACTTGGCTCTGTATTTTTGCCATTCTGTTCTGCTTATTGGTTGGTTACCGTCTTCAGAGAAATACGGCTTGCCGTCAGGATCACCAAATTCATTTGCATATGATGCAAGTTTCTCAAACATTTCGGGAGGAGGGAAATACCATAAGTGTGAATTGTCAAGATACTTTCTTACAGCAGCATCTTTTACTCCACAGGCTTCATTAGCTTTTCGAAATGGAAGCCCAGTGCGCTTCCATTCGGCACGTAGCCATTCTTTTAAAGGCAATTCTGCGATACGCGCCTCAAATACGTATTGAACGCATATTTCAGTCACCACAGGAAACCGTCTGATTTTTTTTGTGTTAATATTTCCAGCGATGTGCCCTTTGCCTTTGTCCCAAATATTGCAGTTTACATATCTCCAACCGTACTTTTCCAATATTGGATTTACAGCTGCCCATCCAATTTCTGAATTCCAAAACCATAAAGTTGTTTGGGGAATAGCTTTTTTGCTCCATTCTGCGATATGAGGTTCATACCAAGCTGGTAAACCCAAATGGTTGCTTGTATCACCTTCAAAACCGAGTATACCATAACCTCCGTCTGAGACAATTACTGTTGGAGTAGGCCATTTTGAGTAAAACTCGAGGCTATTCCCATGATTCAGGTCAACAAGGTTATCGCGGTAATAAGTTTTTTTTACTGTTCCTGTAAATTTTTTAACCGCCTTACTACGGCCGACTGTACTGGTTGGCGCAATGTATTTCTTGATTTGGGTCATATAGTTTTTCTTGTCTTTCCTTTGAATTGATGGGGGGAGACCTTCGTGTTATCCTAATATAGGATAATATAGAGCATATATTCAAGTTATTCGTCGTAAAAATCAGCGTTTTATTTTACCAAGAACCGCATTCAAATACTTCCCTTCTACTCTGTTCGACCGTCTTGGTGAACCTTTTTATAACCTTCACACGCTGCTTCCTATTCCTGTAAATATTGCTCCGATCAATGCTTTTTATTCGCTCAGCAGCCGATTGACGGCGGAAAGCACGGTGATGGTCGCCTTAAACAGGGCGTTTCTGCATCGGCAACCATCACCAGGAGTGATTCTGCACTCGGATCGAGGCGTGCACAATATGCATGCAAAGCATTCCGAAAACGACTGGGCAAATACCAGATGGTACAGAGAATGAGTGGCTTCGCTCATGTTGCAGCATTACCGACAGAGTTCTTTCTGATGCATGCCGCCTTCGGCTTTTTTCAGGACAGCGATGATCTGCTCGATTGTGATTCGTTTTTCTTGTAATGGATTGTATCTCCTTAGAGAAAGAAAACGTTGGGCTTCAGGTGCATGTTAATTGCAAACAATTTTTTCAATATGGTACAGAGATCTCATTAAAACAGGTAATGTCAAAGATCAATTCTTCCTAAAGGGGTATAAAAGTCTGTAAAAGTAATGATGAAATCAATCACATTGCCATATTCTAGTATCGTTGACAAAAAGTTGTGTTTTTTTGTCAAAGAAAAAGGGGTAAGCAAGTGACCAATTTTTATGTGAGCCAAACTAGGAATGTTAACACAGAGCTCAGGAAGAGATGAGGATAAAAGATATCTTATTTGTTGCAATTTGTTGTCCAATGGATAACCGGTCACAAGTAAACGACCGGAACGAGTTAAAACAATACCATTAAAATGTATTTTGATGTGATTAATATTCGTATTTCTTATAATTTTTGTCGCATTGTTTTTTGTAACATAATTCAAAGGAATTATTGTATTGTCATGATCAAAATGAGAACGATTAAGAACTGTTATATGGTATGATTTTTTGGGAACGTATGCAATTGCATTATCGCACATCTCAAATGTTTCGATAAGTTTATTTTCAATTTTTTCAGTTATATGTTCTAACTCTGATGAAAATATATTTGGCAAAGGACATCCTAATGCTATGCCTGTAGGCTTATATGCAATTTCTTTAAGGAAGTATTTTCCGCCATCATTATAACTCAATGTGTTGCTTGATCTTTTCAATTCATCACAATTAAAGCCACTCTTCTTGAGGTCATTTGTGATTTTTTTATAATTATAAGTGTAATGATTTTTTTTGTTCATTTCACTGCCCTGCTTAACCTAACTTTATCTCTTTTTCTATCATCCATCTACCTTTAAAAAAATCCCTCTTCATTAACGCCAAAGAGTCAATTCTTAAATTGGACTCTTTTACTGAATCAGAAAAGAGTTCTTTTAATCTGACGGTTACAGTGTTAGTTGATGAGTTATTTATTTTTGTGAGAAGGGTAAAATGTGGGCAGAATTTTTTGATGATATATGGCGCCTTATATCTATCTATCATTAATCTTGATCTTTCTGAGTTTTTATCCCGAGGTGATCCTACCATTCCTAATGAATAATTTGAGGCTGCTGCGCGGCGATAGACATTTGTAACAAATTCAAAATGTAACGCTTCTAATGAGCCGCTTGTGTCATCACCAACGACAGACACGCAATTTTGACTAGGGTAATTTTCTCTAATGTGCAAGTTATTTATTTCGAAAGGAGTAAAGTCTTTTACAATATATTCTATTGCTGCAGTAGCAAATTTTACATCACTTTCATTATGAAAGTATAGAGCGTCACATATTGTAAGATGAAATCCATACTCATAAGCATCTCCAACAAAATTTTCCCACTGACTTTTCTTATTATATTGATCTCTTACATCATAGCCTAACACATCTGTTCCGAAACTATACAAGTCTGTTTCTTTGGCAGGTACGACATATAAAGCAAAAGAATATAAATTTTTTACTATTTCAGCATCACTATTTTTTATTTTTATTATATTGTGTAAATTACAAGAGCTGTTTTTTATTGACATATATTGATCATCTAAAAATTTAATCACAGAAGCTTCTGTATTTCCAGTACTCAAAAAAGACATAACCGGACTAAAATTACCTAATCTGGCAAACCCATATGGATAGATAAAATAATTATCATCTATAATAATAAGAGCAAATGTCGGGTAATTACGAAATACATTAATACTGATATTATCGGTAAAATCAAAATTTTCCCATAACTCATATAACGTGTCAAGTCTTTTAGCCAAACCTGATTTTCCAACAGGTGGCTTTAAGCTGCCTAATTCCTCTTCTATAAGACGACATTGTACATCAGGGCTATTTGGATCTGCAAGATATATCTCAACTTTAAATTCATTATTATTTGCTCTTTCGAAAACTTCATAAGCAAAAGGGTCTTTCTGTAATATTGTCAAACCAGTCCCAATTAACACAATATGATTACAATCTCTTATGAGAGACTCGATGTGTTCTTGAAAGGTGTGATTATCTGCTCTTGAAAAAACTCTTTTTGTTAAGTGCGGATGTGGAAGTTTGTTTATGACAAGGTCTGAAATAAATTGGCAAAGCAATCTGTGCTGTATTGCATCCTTATTTTCAGGCGTTGCTATTGAGAAGTGATCAGACTTTGGAACTTTAAAAGGTTCGCCAAAATACCTGCTACCTGAAAAAGGCTCAACAACCTGCTTTTTAAGCAATTTGTTAAAAAAAATTGATTTGTCTTCAATAATTTCTTTTCCTACAATATATAATCGGCCAGACTCTTTCAGGTTTTTAAATTCTCTATCTAAATCAGAGAGCTGTGTATTATTTTTTATAAACTTGAGTATTGAAGCTTGCTTATGACCAAAAATATTTATTATAGGCTCTAACCAATTAGCATATGAAGAGCCTAATGATGGAGAAGCTAAAAGATATAAACCTATTTCATTATTGCTTTCAATGAGTTCGTTTGCATTTTCAACTAAATATTTCCTTGCCACTATTCCTCCCATACTATGGCAAACAAATATGATTTTCTTATTCTTCAAGATATTGTCTGACCTTATCTGCTCTTTTAATGCATCAACTATATCGCCAAGCTCATAATTTGCGCTAAAATAATCAGAATGATACGTGAATATGTATATTCCAATTGACTCTAAGTCAGATTCATTTTTTAGTAACTCTGGCCAATTAGTGCCATTAATATGTTGCCACGAATTACGATTGCCTCCGAGTATACCGTGAATAAATATCACGATAACTCCATTTTGTGACTCTCTTAGCAAATCTCCATTCATAACAAAAAGGTTTATTGACTCAAAAATAGAAAAGAGTTGCGTTTTCGAGCAAAATAAAATTATGAGAACTTTGCTTATAAAATAAATAGAGGTGCCCTAAAATCATAACATTGTTGCATATGCACACTCAACTGGACTGCCCAGAAGTAGAAATTTCCAGCTCCTGAGCTCCTCTAAATCCAAGTGATACAGCTTTCTAGGGCGAGTTCCGGGCGAGTCCATTTCTATCAATATAATACAGAGAATCTGCTCAACTTTTCTGATATGAGCCTGTATCTCTAAACAGCCTAGTAGAGCACTCGTTTTTTTGTAAACCCCTTATCGTCCAAAATAAATCCGAGTTAGACCAGATTTCTTTAAAGCTTTCAGGGTTTGTAGAATCTAAACGATCGTCCATATTTTTTGTAAACGGGCATGCTCGCAAGACCCCAAAAGGATTGACAACAACACTCGAACGCCCACATGAACAACACCAAGCGGTATCAGAGCCTAAAATAACAGCCTCAAAATCGTAAACCTCTGAAGACAGAAGTTTAGTCCACTCATTGCACTTATCCAGCAAATGTTTTTTCTGATCCGTGTTAATTTCCAAGCAGGTTTCATCAGGCTTATCTGAGTAGAAAATGGAAAAGTAGATTTTGTTGACCGTAGTCTCTCTTACAAACGAAACCATGTCATTCAATACCTCATCATAATTGTGAGCATTCACTGTTACAGACACGCCAACTTGTGGAATACCTGCCTGTTTTAAATATACAATAGCTTTCTTAGCCACAAGATGAACATTCACTTTTGGACATCCTTTTTTTATAACACGTATAGCATTATCTTTTTCAAGAGAAAAACCGTCAAAACTCACTTCAATCTTGTTTACTCCCGCCTCAGCCAATTTAAAAGCCTCTTCTTTACCAATAATTAAGGTACCATTCGTTATAATTTTTACATAAACACTGTTTTTACGCAACTGTCGGACAACCTCGTATAGTAACTCCGGTTTTAGCAACGGTTCCCCTCCTAAAATAGTCACATAACTTACACCGGAATCAATAATAGGCTGTAAAACTTCTGAGAGGAAAAGTTCATCAGATAAGGTATTCACATTTTGAGAAAGATGTTTTGTATAGCAGACTTGACAAGCTAGATTGCACTTATAGGTCAACTCAAGCAACGTATATAATGGAAGTTCAGTATATGTAAACAGTTTTTGAATACGGAAGATATCGAGATCCCATTCCCTTTTCATGGTCATTAAACGAGACAGATTACCCTGATCAAGACGAGATAAAAGAAATTTTTCTAAAAATCCCATATTTTCTAAATCACAGATAAAGGCCATATAGTTGCTTTCCTTAACAAAATCGCCGAACTCTCCTTTTAATCTTAGAAACACATCTCTATATGACTCTCCCTGCACAAGAAAATTATAAGCATGAGCATATAATCGGCCCAAAGCTATCATGGGATTATCTTTCAGCTGGAAATCAGCAGAAACGATCTCATGCAAAGCAGAAGTGTTATGAAGAAGAGTAACGTCTCCAGATACCGGCACAATCTTTATATTTTTACCCTTTATTGCTTTGAATCCGCCAATTTCGTCAGAGGTAAGCCTATCAGATAAAACGTAAGAAGAAATCCGAGGCACATTGTAGAAATGGTTGCTATTAAAACCAGCTCGTGGCAAAAAACAGCTTTCCAGACGAGAAATTGGTTCTTTATTCAAAAACCTGTCGGCAGCTGGAGGTGGAATCTCAGTCCGTTCTCCAGTTTCTAGGCAAAACACTTCTACTCCCCCTTTTTGAGAACATTTTGCAGCTACATAACCTGGATGTTTTTGCAGATATTCAAAAGCAGAGTGAGCATCGATATTGTTTGAGAATTTCTCGTTTTTCATAATCATCTATTGTTCATTCGTCATAACCGAGTAGCATATTCAAAAAATAAGACTTGTTCCCCATAGCATATAGATACCTGAAATACTTTGCCTATGAGATTTTCAGGTTTTTACAGATCTCTTAAGTTATTGAGATAAAATACGTTGGGATTTCTTTTTTTGCCATAGAATGATTTAAGGTCATCATTACAGATATTCATTTCTGTCCACAAAGGATAATATACAGCACAAATACTTTGTTTCGCGACTTCCAAAAAAAGATGTTTCGGGATAAAATGCTTGCCAGGCAAACCAGAATGACATGGCTGATGGAATCTGTTGGCCTCTGAGGCGGGCCCCAAGGCACCGTTGTGCATTCCTTTTTCTCTCTGCATCGTATCGCGCGCATAGTGCCTTCCTTTTGATGAACGTCTTCTGCTTTATAACTATGATGTAAAGTCACTTGCCTCCATTCAGCATCTTCCATAGAAAGAGCTCATTGAAACGTGTATCGGTATTGCCATCTATTCAAAAAACAATCAGTTGCTTGCTTCAGTATCTATTTGATCCCCTTCTCCTTTTTCTGTTTTAACCCTGATTGGGTATCCATTTTACTCACTCCCCTATCTCCTGACGAATGATCTTTCTCTCTGATGACGTCTAAATGTCAAACGGTAGAAAATAAAATGAAACCTTTTCATGCCTTTGTGCATAGAAACTAAAAAGAGCCAATGGGAGATATTGATCCAGAGATTCCAAAAAGATTTCATAATGGAGACCTTGAGGCTCTTCGTGAGATGGTTGAACATTGCCAGGGTTCTGTTTTCGGGATTGGTCTGAAGCTTTTAGGTTCAGTTGACGATGCAAAGGATTACTGCCAGGATGTGTTTGTGCACGCATATGAAAAACGACAGAAGTATGACCCCGAAAGGCCCTTTGAGCCCTGGTTTTATAAACTTGCTTTGAATCTTGGCCGACAGCGGTTGAGAAAAAGACGTGAAATACCCAAAAGCGATGCAATGCCGGAAAAAATTGCTGGGGACAGTGCTGAACGGAGCGTCATCGAGGATGAGCGAAAAGAGCATGTGCGGCATGTGTTGCAGAAATTGAAGCCAAAATATCGTGAGTGTCTGGCTTTACGTTTCGAGTCCGATATGCAGCTTCATGAAATAGCTCAAACGCTGGGTATTTCACTGGGAGCGGTAAAAACCCGCTTGCGGAGAGGGTTGATGGCCTTTAAAGAGGTCTATGTAAAAGGAGGAGAGTTCAATGAAGTGTACTGAAGCCGAATCTTTGATTGCCGAAAAGGCTCTGGGATTTATTTCCGTTGAACGGAAAAAAGAGTTGGACGATCATCTGGCAGTATGTTCTCATTGCAGGCAGGAGATGGAACGGTATTGCATCGCGGAGGAGGCGCTTAGAGCCGGTGCTCCGGAACAAATGCAGCCGGATCTTGCCGATCGTGTGGTTTCTTTGGCTGGTTCAGCAAAGGGAAATGGTTTGAGATTGTTGAAGCTCGGAGCACCTGCTCTTGCTGCAGCGGCTGTTTTGTTGGCGGTTGTCATTTCACCGGTGTTTTTCTCGAATAACGGTAATGATATGACTAAGCTTGAAGTGCTCGAAGCTTATGCTCAGGATATGGAGGTTTTGGGGATGGGAGAAGGCGTTACAGCTTCCAATGCCGAATTCGACTATGAACGTTATGGGGTTTCAGACGAGGTAAGCGGATACCTTATTCAATAGCGTATAAGCCATTTTTTACAACTGTTCTTTATGTTTTGATAAATTTGAAAAAAAGGAGTGAAAATTATGTATCATTTTGGGAAACGATTACTTATTGCGGTACTTGTTGTGGTTATCATGCCGTTATCGGCAGCCCAGGCAAAGCCTTTCGGTTTCGGGCCGGCATCCGGGCCCGGTGGCGGTGCCAAGGGTAGTGCCGGTATGTTGGGGCCGGCGGTCATGGCGGATTTGAACCTGACGACAGAGCAGATTGATCTGTTGAAGAAAAACAAGATAGAAAAACGCAAGGTCATGGTCAAACTGCAATCGGATCTGCGATTGCTGCGTATTGATTTAGCGGAAGCGGCAAGCCAGGACAAGCCCGATATGAGAAAAATAGAGGCGATGTCCAGGGAGGTCGGGGATATCCATGGACAAATGACGGCCGAACGGATCAAATCAATTGTTTATCTGCGCAGTATTTTGACAGATGAACAAAAAAAAGTAATGGATGCCCGGCGCGTAGGATTCGGCATGATGAACGGCAAAAAAGCAGGACGTTTTTGCAGATAGAGGTTTAAGCAGCAGCAATCTCCATTTGGTTACGTGCCTTCCTGCAGGCAAATCTTGTATGGGCACCCCGAAAAATCTGTTCCGCAAATCAATCTTCAAACAGTAGCGGCAGTTTTTCGGGGTGCCTTTTATGAGATAAGAACCAAGTGGGGATTTTATTTTTGCCCCGGTATTTCGTCGATACCGGTAACACAAACATCCAGATCCTGGAGGATGCCGTTTTCAATGCTGTATATCCATCCGTGAACCGACAGTTCCTGTCCCGATTTCCACGCATTCCTGACAATGGTTGTATTGCAAACATTGGCAACCTGTTCGATAACGTTCAGCTCACACATTTTGTCAAGTTTTGAAGAGTCATTCTCCAGCGCATCGATTTCAGTGTTGTGAGCACGATAGACGTCCCTGATATGGTGGAGCCAGTTATCGATCAGTCCATGTTCATCTTTCTCCATAGCTGCTTTTACCCCCCCGCAACCATAGTGACCGCAAACAATGATGTGCTTGATTTTCAAAACTTCTACGGCATATTGAATAACCGAAAGGCAGTTCAGATCAGAAGGAACAACCAGATTGGCAATATTCCTGTGAACAAAGATTTCTCCCGGCAGCATACCGACAATCTGGTTTGAAGGTACCCGGCTGTCTGAACAGCCTATCCAGAGGTACTCGGGGTTTTGCTGTCTGGAAAGTTTCCGGAAGAAATCGGGGTCGGATTCCTTTACCTTTTCCGCCCATTTTCGGTTTTGTTCGAAAAGATTTTTAAGAACTCTCATAGATTTCAGTTAACAAAGAGGTTGATGTTGTTAGTGGTTGGAAAGCAAGGCTTTATAATAATAGTCCTGCTTATAAGAAACAATAATGCCTGGCACTGTAGTTTCAGATAAGGTTTGCTATATTCTGTTTTCTATGACAATCCTTCTGTGTGCGGCTGCATGAAGATTCAGAGAAAACCCGGCTGGCTTAAACTTCGACTTTCAGGAGCGGCTTATTTTGCATCCACAAAAAAGCTGATTGCCGATCACGGTCTCAATACGGTGTGCAAGTCTGCACAATGCCCTAACCGGCAAGAGTGTTGGTCTTCAGGTACGGCGACCTTTCTGTTGCTTGGGGACAGCTGTACAAGGAACTGTCGCTTTTGTGCAGTAACTGCAGCGTCAAGTCCGCTTCCTTTACCTTTTTCTGGTGAACCCCGAAGGATTGCACAGGCGGCAAGAAAGATGCAGCTCAGGCATGTGGTTTTGACAAGCGTCACCCGCGATGACTTGCAGGACGGCGGTTCGTCTGCATGGGCGGCAACTATCGAGGCTGTCAGACAGGAAAATCCGGAAACAACCGTTGAGTGTCTCATTCCTGATTTTCAGGGAAGACATGATTCGCTCCACAAGGTTATGAATTTGAAGCCTGATGTGCTGAATCACAATGTTGAAACCGTTCCGGCTCTCTATGACGCTGTAAGGCCGGAGGCGGACTATTGCCGTTCGCTCGATGTCCTTCACTTTGCAAAACACGAATATGCGCTTCGCACCAAATCGGGACTGATGGTCGGCATGGGCGAGACGGCGGAGCAGGTCAAAAAGGTGCTTGACGATCTTGCCGGTATTGGCTGCGAGCATGTAACCATCGGTCAGTATCTGCAGCCTTCTTTGGCGCACTTCCCTGTTCATACCTATGTAACTCCTGAATGTTTTGAGCGTTACAGGGAGTACGCGTTTGGAGCAGGTTTTAAAAATGTACAGTCAGGATCGTATGTGAGAAGTTCCTACCATGCTGCGGAAGTGTTTTAAAAAAGGGACAGGGTTCTGTTTTTTTTCTCTATAAATAGTGTGCTTGATAATAAATTAAAATAAAAGAGCTTATGGAATGGTCAGTACCAATGAAAATCTTTGCTTACTGGTTTATAGCCATTGTTGTCGGACTGTTTTTTTTCCGGAAAGAAACATTCACGTTCAACACCAATTTTGACCTGCGCCGCAAGGTGTTGCTCGGCGCATCTCTGCTTATCGTCGCTTTCAATGCATGGGTGTACACGAACTCTACTTTTGATGGAGGCAGGCCCCTCGATATTGCTTCGGTCATCGTCTTTACCATAGGCAACGGTATTGCCGAAACCTTTCTGTTTTATGCCTTTTTTGTTATCGGTGAGAAGCTTGCAGGACTGGTTACGGAAAATCCCTGGGCCTTGTTCATTGCGGGCTTTGTCAGCTTTATGATTTACAGCGGGTTTATTCACGGGTTGTTCTGGATTGATATTCTTCCTGAACATGTCAATCAGGCAAGCCCTTTGAAGCCCTTGTTCATGCCGACGCAGATTCTGATCGCCGGGAGCTGGGCGCTGAGTTTTTTCTGGTATCGTGATCTGCCATCGGTATTTGTTTTGCATGGTCTTGTGGATTTGACAATGATCTTGAATGTGAAGTTCTCTCTTTTCGGTTAAAAAACGTGCTGCACGTCTCGATTGCTGCGTTAGTCGATGCTCTCGAAATCCTGTATTTTTATGTACACTGCGGTTTCTGCGCTTCGGCCGCCTTGCACTCGAAGCGCTCGCTACGTTTTTTAATTATAAATTGGACAACTTGATATATAGAAAAGCAGAAAAGTTTTTGACTTTTTACTTTTGAATTTGAGCGAATGCGATATTCAGGAACAGTTCTCGTGGCAGGGGCGACAGGCCGAACGGGCCAGTGGGTAGTGAAGCGCCTTCAGCATTATGGTATCGACTATCGTCTTTTCGTGCGCTCCGGTGAGAAAGCTCTGGAGACATTCGGGCCTGAAGTTGTTGATCGCATTTCCATTGGAAGCATTGAGCATCAAGGTGAGGTTGACGCGGCGGTAAGAAATGCGGATGCCGTTATCTGCGCTGTCGGCGGAAATGTTATGGACCCGGAGTCACCTCCTCCTTCTGCTATCGATCGGGATGGTGTTGTACGTCTTGCTTCCCGATCAAAAAAACATGGTGTTAAAAGATTTATTCTTGTCAGCTCTCTGGCCGTTACCAAGCCCGACCACCCGCTGAACAAATATGGAAACGTATTGACCATGAAACTTGAGGGGGAAAACGAGGTTCGGAAGCTTTACGGTGAAAAAGGATACTGTTATACCATTTTAAGGCCCGGTGGATTGATCGATGATGAAAGTTCTCTTCAGCACGCAATGCTGTTCGATACAGGAGACAAAATTGAAACAGGAACAATCAATCGAAGCGATGTCGCTGAAGCTGCTGTGGAAGCGTTGTGGATTCCTGAGGCTCAAAATCTGACATTCGAACTCATCCAGCAAGCCGCTGCTCCCCAGAAGTCGTTTGAGCACTATTACAAACAGGTAGCGCAAAAACAGTGAAACGGTTGAGTCGTTGAGTTTTTTTCAGTCCCCTCTATTCAGGAAACTTCTCTCTCAATGGGCTCATGGCTTTTTTCATGCCGAATCTGATTAACACATGCAGTCCCATGGTAAAGAGCGACCGGTAACGGATTGTACCACCAGTTCCGTGCGCGTCCCGGATTTTCGGCACGAGTTTTTCAGCCACTTTTTCCGGTGATTCGGCGATCAGATCCAGAAATTCTTTTGTTTCCGAAGAGGTATCGCGGAAAAGCAGGTCGGTTTTAACAAGGCCCGGGCTCAATTCATGAATACCTATTCCGGTGAATCCTTGTTCGCGTAATTCTCTTTCAAGGAAGGAGCTTACGGCAGCAACGCCAAGCTTCGATGCTTTATGCGGTATGTTTGACCGGGATAGCTTTGCTCCCGTGGAAGAAAAGCCCATGTTGAAAATGTGGTACAACGGCATGTCTTCCGATGGCTGACGGCTCATTATTTCAACGGCTATTTTCGACATCAGTAAGGAGCCGGAAAGGTTTGTGGTACAGGTTTCCATAATATCCTGCACATCGAGTTCCCATAGAGAAGCTTTACGCATACCGGCCGTTCCGGCGTTATTAATCCAGCGGTCGACCTGACCCAGGCGCGTTATGATCAAGGATTTGAAAAGATCAAGATCATCCCGACTGCTCACATCACGGCATAGACCGTAGATTTCACAGCCGTAGATTTCTGTTTTCAATGATCCAACCGACCGGTCGAGCTGCTGCTGGTTTCTTCCGGAGATAATTACCCGGTCTCCGTGCAAAAGGAATTCCCGTGCGAGCGCGTAACCAAGTCCTCTGCTTCCGCCGGTGATGAAGATGCCGAGACTTTGCCCTGGGTCTTTGCTCTGATTGTTCATAGAAAAAAATAGATAAAAAATGTCTTACACCGATTCAAATGGAAGGGGTCTGTTAGTACTTTTTTGTGGGTTTGTTAAAGTGCTTTGTTATTTAAAGAACTTTATATACAACCAAAACAAAAAAGCAGGTACAGAACAGCACCAACCTTTCTCGCAAAACAATCTTATGGAAACCTCTATTAATTTGCTGCGCTCCATTCACCTCACACTCAAGGCGCCCGCGATAATTTACAGAGGTACCCTTATGGCTTAATAGGTGATAATCTTCTTATACGTTTTTGCCTTCTCCACCCAGTTGCTTACTTCCTGCCTCGATGGCTCCTTTTTCAGGATAGCCTTCTTTTTATTGACTTCAACAATTTTATCGAAAAGATTGGAGGGATTGCGATGAGCAAGCTCAGGCACAGTATCGACACCGGAAGCTTCAAGCAGCGTTGCAGTTTTCAGATCTATACCCTTAATCCTGCATAAGTCGGCATAGTTAACGAGAGTCAGCACTTCTTTTTTCGACAAATCACTTTCCGTGGCAACCTCAGCCCTGCCCGACGGGGTTTTCCCTCTCTCCAGGAGAGCTTCGCAGGTAAAAATACCTGCTCTTTCGAGTTTATCGGCCACAACAAATCCGAGAGGCTGGAATTCTGTTGCCAAAGCACCCTGTGCAGGGGGTTCCCCAAACAAATTTTCCGGCTGCTGCCCTTCTCCGATAGAAACAGTTATACGCTCAACGCTTTCCCCTTGCCCGCGGTCTTCCTTGCTGCCGGAAAACGGCAGCATTTGCTTGCAAAAATCAACCATGCTATTGATCTGCTCTTTGAACGGGATTGATTGTCTGGCCGCATCGATACTGGATTGAAGCGCTGCTCCCATACCCGAAAAAGCTTCGTCCAGCCCGGCTTGTCCCTGCATCTCTCCTTTCTGTATCCGGTCAATCACATTGGAAACTCCCGGCACAAATCTTTCGGCTGCGGATTTCCCCATCTCCACGCTATAGCTGAAAAGTGAAAAAGGATTGCTTAAAACCATACGCCTCACCTCTTCAGGACGGGAAAGGATACGTAATATTTCGCCTTCCTTTATTATGGTAGCCTGACATGCAAGTCTGGCCCCTTCCTGAATCTGTTTCTCCGAGAGGAAAGCCGTCTCGACATCACTTAACGGGGAAAGGCAATCCATTCCTTCATGCACTGTTACATAACAGGTCTGGCAAATTCCAAGGCCGGCACAAACATAGCCTACATGAGCCTTGTTGTCAAGCGCTACCCTGGAAAGCTTCTCACCAACTGTCCCCCGGCAAGGCTTGTCATTGATAATGATATCCATAACTTATTTTCGATTGAACTGGTTATATGAAAAGCTAAAATGATAGCACAAGAATAGTCTTATCAAATTTAGTAAAATAACGGCAAAAAGCCGGTGCTGGAATCATAGCCGATTCCAGCACCGGCTCTCTTCCGAGCCCGCCCGATTCCGAGGAAACACTCGAGAACAACATCTGTGCACTTTTTGTTTGACAGCCAAGCCTTTCTTTTGTAACTTTGAAGCAATCCCCAAGCAATAAAAAAGGAAAAAATAATGATCAGAGCATATCGATGCGCAGGCGTGCACTTTTTTTCTATTAGGAAAACGGTAAGGCAAAATTTACTGCTGCCCTTTTTTTTCAGTCTGGTATTAACAATAGTCGGTTTTGTTTTCCTGCCTGCGAACGCAGAATGTTCGTCAGAAGGAAAATCCAAAAGCGATGGGTCAGTTACCCCCTTGGTTGATGAAAAAGCATGCAACGCCGAGCTTATCGACAGGCTGCTTACGGTTATCGAAAAGGATATCGTCCCCCTTACCCAAGAAGGCGTAAAAACGGGGAACAGAATTTTTGGGGCCGCAATCATTAGGAAAGACGATCATTCCCTGGTCATGGCCGGAACCCATCATAAGGACTCTCCTCTTTATCACGGTGAAGTCTATACTATAAAAAAGCTCTACGAGACCATGAAGCGGCCGGCTCCGGATGAATGTATTTTCATTACCACCCACGAGTCCTGCGCCATGTGCCTTGCCGCCATTGCATGGAGCGGATTTGACAATATTTTTTACCTCTTCAGCTACGAAGATTTTAGTGGTTTTTATAAAACCCCTTATAACACGGAGATGCTGGAGGAGATATTCAGGGTTAAGAACGGAAATTACAGAAAGAAAAACTCTTTCTGGACAAGCTACAACATCATCGATCTCATCAACAAATGTAGTGGCCCAACCAAGGAAGGATTCCTGAAGCGGGTAGAAAAGCTGAAAACGCAGTATGTAGAAATGACCGAAGTTTACAAGAAGTCAGAAAACGGATCAACTCACCCATGAGCATAATGGTTATTTGTGTTTTGATTCGGAACGCGACACTTCGATCCGTTTTATGGATGACAAACACCGGCATAACTGAAAAAAGGAGGACAAAATGAAGGGCAAAGCTTTTTCCCGGTTAATATCTATGGTGGTTGCTGTATGTACCTTTCTCGCGGGAACAGCTCCGGCACTATGCGAAAGCAAGGGAGTCGTAGGCCAAGAGAGGCTGACTGCCTCGAAAGCTGCCGCTATGCGTTTGTATGACCTGGACGATAAAATGCAAGCCAATTACGCCGTTACGCAACGGCTGGTCGGTGAAAGCCAATCACCGGTTCTCCTGGCTTTGTTTAACGGCGTAGGGGGCAAGTACGTCCTGCGCCGCCAAGGCAGTGTTGTGGAGATCGAACCGGTTCCTCCCCTGTACCAGCAGGTAAAATCCGTCTCGCATACCATTGTAGGTGTTTTTGTGATCGTCTCTCCGTACTTCAACAGTCCTGGTGATAACTGGAAACCCAAGCTTGCTGAATTCAATAAAATGCTTGTAAAAGCTCTCGAAATTCTTGACCAAGCGGGGATGCCGGAAAAGGTGGAGAAGAATTGCCGAACCATTCTGAAAGGTGGAATCTCCTTCACCGGCAGGGCATTGAGAACCGGCAAAGTCACCGCCTCGGACTACAGCGCCTACACAAAAAAGGTATGGCCTTCCATAAAAGAAAACATTGAACTTGCCGCCAAGCTCCAGGTCGACCATTTCGAGGATGTTCTGACCCGGTGGCGCAAGGAGATGGGTGAAGCTGAATGGTCAAAGTTGTACGCTGTTGTCAATTCTGCATGGGCCATGCGCCGGGAAAACGTCCATTTCCAGATACTGGCCGAGATGATGGGAAGCGACGCGATCAACGATCGGCTGATCATGGCCGAGTCGATTTTGGACGTCACCGAGGATGATCTGATCATGCTGCTGGGCCGTATCATCAATGACCGGGACCTCGCGGTTAATGTTTTTGGGCAGGAGCTGGAATACCGGATGGACGTGGAATTGATGGGAGAAGCCGCAAGGGACGAGATCATCAAGAAGGCGTCACCCCACCATCCGGTAATCGACAAGAACTGGATGAAATACAAGGAAAATAAGATGCCCAATGAAGAGTAAGTCATACAGCGGTATTGGAATACCGGTTTTCCGAAAGAGCCTCTCACGGTAAAAGAATGGTTCCTCTTCCTCCTATCAGGTTCTTGAAATTTTTCTTTTTGACCTCGGCATTTATAATTTCGCGGTAATCCCGAATTGTCAAGCTTTCCAGCGCCACTGGTGTATCTTGATTTTATGGTAACGTCGCCAACCGGCTTTTTTCAAGATGCATAGCAAGGGTATATTGTTTTTTTAAAAAGTGGCAAATGTGTGGCAATGAGTAGAGAGCATAAATGGAATTTTGCTGTCGATCGCGGGGGAACCTTTACAGATGTTGTGGGATACGACCCATACGGAAACATTCACACCCACAAACTCCTCTCGGAATCGGATGCCTATGAAGATGCGGGCATCAACGGAATAAGACACATTCTTAACTTGTCACCTGAAGAAAGGTTAGACCCGGCCATGATCAGGTGCATCCGTATCGGAACAACAGTTGCAACCAACGCTCTGCTTGAAAGAAAAGGCGCATCGGCCGCGCTTTGCATCACAAAAGGTTTTGAAGACCTGCTCGCCATCGGCAATGGAACCCGCCCGAAGTTGTTCAACCTGAAAATAATCAAGCCTCAACCGATTTACAGCCGGGTAAGCGGAATCAGCGAAGAAACTGATGCCTCAGGAACTATTCTTAAGGAAATCAACATCGAAGCAGTTGAAAGAGCTTTACATGAAATTCGTGCTTCCGGA
The DNA here is from genome assembly GCA_022360275.1 of Chlorobiales bacterium. GTDB lineage: Bacteria > Bacteroidota > Chlorobiia > Chlorobiales > Chlorobiaceae > Prosthecochloris. The sequence continues at coordinate 7,285 of JAKSDC010000145.1, read as the reverse complement.
TATGAAAATCTTGCAATAGTCCTGAAACATTCATGGATAAATCCGCAACATGAGCAAATCATAGCACGTATAGCCCGGGAAAAAGCCGGTTTCAAGCATGTTGTAGCCTCACATGAAGTCATGCCCCTTATCAACTTTCTCAAAAGAGGCCAAACAACAATGATCGAGGCCTATCTCGGACCAGTGCTTTTCAGTTATGCCGAGAAGCTAAGAAAACTTGCCGGTCCGGTAAGCATCGAGTTCATGCAAAGCTCCGGCGGCCTTATCGATGCCGGTGACTTGCATGCAAAAGACACGATTCTATCAGGACCGGCCGGAGGAGTGATAGGTTTCGGAACACTTTCCACACGACTCGGCATTGCTCAATCCATAGGGTTCGACATGGGAGGCACATCGACTGATGTTTCTCGTTACGACGGCGACTACCATCATGTCTTTGAGAGTTCTGCGGCAGGAGTTCCGTTCTACACCGACATGCTCGACGTAGAAACCGTTGCAGCCGGAGGCGGATCGATTCTCTCTTTTGATGGTGAAAGACTTCTTGTAGGCCCTGAATCCGCCGGCTCGAATCCCGGCCCCGCCTGTTACGGACTAAACGGTCCGCTTACCGTCACCGACGCAAACCTCCTGCTTGGCAGAATTATTCCCGAGTTCATGCCTGAAACATTCGGAAAAACACACGATAAACCTCTCGACCAGAAAATCGTCATAGAGAAATTCACCGATCTTGCGGCAACAGTAAATAAAGCAACCGGCCTGTCCTATTCACCCGAAAATCTCGCTGAAGGATATCTCAGGATAGCAAATGAAATCATGTGCAGGGCGATGAAGAAAATATCGGTATCGCGTGGCTACGACATCCGTCATCACGCTCTGGTATGCTTCGGAGGAGCCGCTCCGCAACACGTATGCGATATTGCGCGAATACTCGGGATCAAAACCATCATCGTCCCCCCTCTCTCCAGCGTTTTTTCCGCATACGGCATCGCTGTGGCAGACCGCCTTGAACGTACTGCACATCCTGTCATGAAGCTCCTTACGGTCGAGCTGCTCCAGACTCTTGAAAGTAAAGCAAGGTTTGAAGCCAATACCCTGATTGAGCGGCTTGATGACGAAGAAAACACAACACAGATAACTATCGGTGTTTTTCTTGATCTCAGGCCGAAAGGAACCGACACCTGGTTATCCATTCCAGCAGGCAAAGGCTGCGAACGCGCCTCTTTCGACTCCATGGAAAAAATACTGGCGCGGTTCAAAGACGAATATTTCAGCAGGTTCGGTTTCAAACCCGATACCGAAACAATCGAGGTTGTCAATATGCGGACAGAAGTCTCTGCAGCTTCTCCCGCGCCTGATCTGAACCCATCTCCCCTGCCTGCCGGAAAGCCGAGCGCTGTCCGCCACCGTTCTTCATGCCCGGGATGGCTCACGGGATCATGTACAGAAATCCCTGTCTTCGATAGATCTTCACTGACACCAGGAAACCGGCTGAGGGGACCGGCAATGATCGTGGATGCGCAACTGACGCTTCTTGTTCAGAAGGATTTTGTAATCGAAATGGATGCGATGTACAATCTCATACTCAGCGATAAAACCGGGATTGGAGCCGAGCAACAAAAACAGCAAACCGAAAATACAAAAGCCGACCCGGTAATGCTCGAGGTGTTCAACAACCTTTTCATGAACATAGCCGAGCAGATGGGACATACGCTCGCCAATACCGCTCATTCGGTTAACATGAAAGAGCGACACGATTTTTCCTGTGCCTTGTTCGACAACAAAGGAAAACTCATTGCCCATGCCCCCCATATTCCGGTACATCTCGGGGCCATGGAAGCAACAGTCCGGCACATCATCCGGGAAAACCGGACAACCATGCGCAGCGGCGATATGTATCTGGCTAACAACCCGCATCAGGGAGGTTCTCACCTGCCGGACATAACAATAGTCACGCCTGTTTTCTGCGAAGAAAACGCTCCATCCTACTATCTCGCCAACCGCGGACATCATGCGGATATCGGCGGCATCACCCCGGGTTCCATGCCGCCTTCAAGCAGAGCCATCGATGATGAAGGAATTGTTGCAGGAAACTTTCTGCTTGTCAGAGATGGGCGTTTCCGAGAACATGAAGTGCTGGAACTGCTTACATCGGGCGACTATCCGGCAAGAAACCTGCCCGAAAGGCTCTCCGACCTCAAAGCGCAGGTTGCAGCCAACAACAAAGGCATGACGGAGCTGCTGAGAATGAATGCCGCCTATGGAACAGCCACAATATTGCGATATATGTCCTTCATCAGAAAAAACGCGAAGCGTGCCATGCACCGCGCGCTTCACAAAATAGCAGGATCGACCGGGGAGTTCAAATCGACATTTTCCGATAGAATGGATAACGGTGCAATCATTTCAGTCTCGGTTCATGTAACCGCCGGAAAAGGAGAACAGCCGAGAATCGTACTTGATTTTACCGGAACGAGCCCGGAAGACCCCGGCAACATTAACGCCCCTGCAGCCGTTACAACTGCAGCTGTTCTTTACACGCTCCGCTGCCTGATCGACGAAGATATTCCACTAAACGCAGGTTGCCTCGAACCGGTAACCATCATCATACCGGAAGGCTCGCTGCTTAACCCGTCACCGGAAGCAGCGGTAGCGGTCGGCAACGTTGAAACGTCTCAGAGGATCGTTGACGTGCTGCTGGGCGCGCTTGGAAAAGCTGCGGCATCACAAGGCACCATGAACAACCTTCTCTTCGGCAAACCCGACAATTCCGGCGGCCAATACTACGAAACCATGCCCGGCGGCGCCGGCGCCGCTGAAGGTTACAACGGGGCATCCGGCGTGCAAATACACATGACAAACACCCGTCTTACCGACCCGGAAGTATTTGAGCAGCGTTTCCCTGCGGTAAGGATAACACATTTTGCTATCAGGAAAGGATCGGGAGGAACCGGGAAGTGGACAGGTGGCGAGGGAATTGAAAGAGCGCTCTTCTTCAACGAGCCTATGCACGTCAGCGTTATTTCCGAACGCAGGGCAACAGCTCCGTTCGGACTTCACAAAGGTGGTGACGGCGCCAAAGGAATCAACCTGCTTATTTCTACTGACGGTACTGAAACCCCTCTCGGGTACAGAGTCGACCGGGTCTTCCAACCAGGAGAAGCAATTTTGATAAAAACCCCCGGTGGCGGAGGATACGGCTATGACCGCATTTTTTAAAAAAACCATGATGCTGCTTCTATCCGCAAGCATCATAGGGCTCGCAGCTTTTTTCAGCCTGGGGCTCCTGATTTCATACCATGCGGGGACACCGGAAAAAGCCGATGTCATTGTCGTGCTGGGAGGCGATGACGGACTTCGGGTCGAACATGGCGGCAAACTTTACAATGAGGGGTATGCTCCGAATATTCTGGTGACCGGGATCGACCAAAAGTACTATACACCATCACAACCCAACTGGAGAGAGCTCCGTTTAATGGAAGCCGGCATTCCCGAAAAGGCAATCATCATCGATACCAGCTCGGAGACAACCTGGGAAGAAGCTCTCAACTCGGTCGAAATGATGAAAGAAAAAGGCTGGAAAAGCGCTATAGTGGTAAGTGATCCCCCTCACATGTTTCGCCTGTACCATACCTGGAACAAAGCCATCGAGGGCTCCTCAAAAAAAATCATGCTTGTTTCGACAAAACCGGAATGGTGGCACCCTCTGCTTTGGTGGAGCAACAAAACAAGCTACCGCTTCGTCGTCAGTGAAGTCCAAAAAAACCTCTATTACGCACTTGTGCACTTCTAAACCAACTTATTCCGCCTATTTTTCAGGAATCAACCCGGTTTGATTATATATATCCTCAGCTTTATTCAGGGCACTTCTCTTTATTACTTGATTGGTTTCAACAAACAGGGCGGCATGACTTTCTTATGGAACAAATTTATAGAGGTCCCCCTCAGAACATGGCATGATCACCCAACTCCTGCCCTGCAAGCCCCTCTTTGAGCACCCGTTTGTAAAAATCCCGAAGGGCATCGTGCCCGTATGACGGAGTAGCATCCGCATCGTATTTTCCTGTTTCCGGATTCAACACCAACATCGACTCGGAACAGTAATATTTGCCGATTCGGGCGAATTCGGCTTTGTCCTCGAGTTTCGGAAAGATCTTTGCCAGCACGCTCAGCACAGGGATAATCATATCAAATATCCGGATTGGCACCCTTTTAAACTTGGGTTCTTTCCCCAAAAGCTCAAACAGCATTTCACCCTGCTCTCTGACTGAAACCGCCTTGCCTGGACCTCCGATAGGCAGGATCTTGTTTTGTTTTGCCGGATCCTCCAGACAATCTGCCATGAACCGGGCCAGATCGGCTTCGCTGATAGGCTTGCAGGAGGTGAGCTCTCCGTTACCGAACATGACAAAAGGTTTACCGTTTTTTACCGACTCCACTTGACCGGCAATAGATTTGAAAAAAGCCGTCGGACGGACGATCGAATAGGTCAGACCGGACTCCATCAACTCCTTCTCGAACTTGAGTTTCGCCTTCTGGAATTCAAGAAGCGGCTTCTGGACACAGATTGCCGAAAGCAAGAGAAACTGCGTCGCCCCTGCTTTCATTCCGGCGCCCAGAGCATTTCTTGTCGCCCGATAATCTATGTTCCAGGCATCTTTGATCCCACCGGTACGTGAAGTCAGGCAGGAAACCACAACATCGAAGTGTTCACCCCGGATACCGTTCCTCATGAGCGAATCAGGATTACTAATGTCTCCGAAACGCACTTCGGACCCTTTGAGTTCTTTCCGCGTCTGTTCAGCTGTCGTCGATGCACCTACACCTGAACGCTCACGGGCAAAACTAACCACCTCATACCCTCTGGCAATCAGTTCACGCACAACGAACTTTCCGATATATCCTGTAGCACCAGCGACAAAGATGCGTTTCCGCTGTTTTGCTCCGGCAGTTGGAAGAGATGAATTCACGTATTAATGAAGAATTTTTGTTACTAAAACTGCGATGTATATTAATAACACCTTCCCTGGAAAGGTATGCATGTTTCAGAACGGCGCTCTTTTCGGGGAAAAACCAGCGATGAATCCCCGAAAGCTGAAATCCTGATCATAAATATGCAAAGCATAGTAAAGACCAAGGCCGACCAGATACACCATGGCACCTGACCAGAGAAAATCGCTTGCAAAATGTCCCCCCTGAGCCATCCTGCCAATTCCCATCAGTACACCGTAACACGAGCCACCTATAAGCCAGACCATTGCAAGCGCCTGCTTTCTATTCCGGTAAAGGAAGTAGGGAAATATCATAAAAAATCCTACCGAGGCATGCCCATTGGGAAACGAGTTGTACCTTCCTTTTATACGGTAAAGATTGCGTAGAATATCCCACTCGACAGCCCCCTGACTCGATTCAAGCATTTTTTCGTACTTCCGGGAGCTGACAAATTCTCCTTTGACAAGAGGAGGAACAAACGCTCTTTGCCCGCCAAACTCGACAATTTCCCTGGGCCTTGGCCGTCCCCAATATTCCTTAAAAACCGCATTCACCACCAGTCCTGGTCCAAAAACCATAAGTAAGGCGACGAACGCAAAAACCCTTCTGTTCTGTTTCTGAAATCCCGTAAAAGCACTGACCAACCACATCAGCAGGGCAATTATAGAGATACCCAAAGCCGGAACAGGCCCGTAGTCATACAAAAAAACCCAGAACGCATGGTTTTTGAACACCCACTCGCCGTCGCTGTAAAACATCTTTTGCAAAACGATATCGATATCCCATACCAGAAAGGGTACGGTCAACAGCAAAAAAACAGCAAGCGTAACGGCAAATTCCCTGAAAAAGCTGTTTTTCATTTTCCCGATCGGAACTGCAACGTCGCAATTCCCTGCAATAAGCGTTTATCCATGACTAAAAGGCACTTTTATTTATTGTTATGAGCGGCTAAAATATATTCATTCCTCTTATACTTCCAGCAATATGGACACATCAGGGAAATGCCTTTACCGGCGAAACAAAGCCTGCAGGCTTCAATGCCAGCAAAGAACACTTCATTATATTCAGAATATTTTCAGCCGTGTTTCCGATGAGAAACCCGAGAATGCCCGTTCTGGCAACCGTTCCCATAACAAGAATATCGACATGCTCTCTTTCAACAAACTCCGGGATAAGAATATCAGGCCGTCCTCTTATACGGAAAACTTTATGATTGGAGCCGATGCCGGACTCCTCAATCAATGCATTCAAAAGTGTCTGATGGTCAGAATCCGCCTCTTTGATATTCTTTTCATGTTCTTCTTCAGAGATATTAGCCCAGGCTTTGTAACGCAGAAACTGTTCATATTCATAGTCCCAACAGGAAAGAATGTCTAATGATCCGTTAAATCTGGCCGCCATGGATCGTGAAAGCTCCAACAGTCTCAGTGAAAGCGCTTTTTCTGAAAGATCACGGCTTTCAGCATCAACAGCCACTGCCACCTTTATTCCTTCTTGTTGATGAACAAACGGCCTTACCAACCAGACAGCGCCTGGACATTTCCGCAGCAATGTCATATCCATCGACCTGAAGCCCCGACCGCTTTCTCCCGGCTCGGCCTCTTTGACGACAAGATCGTATCCGGCGTTAAGCACATGACGAATCGCCTGTATCGCGGGAGGAATGGTAACCTCTTCCTGCATGATACGCAACGGTACTTTGCCATCGTCGAGGTTCAGCGCTTCATGAGTCTTCTCAAGAGCCAGAGAGAGCTGCTCTTCAAGATATTTCGAGTAGGTATCAGCATAAGCCCTCTGTGATTTCGGGAGGACGGAATAGACAAGCAAAACATCCAGTGTTGACCGGCTGGATTCTGCAAGCTGCAGCGCCTGCTTCAGCCCCGCTGTTTCATCAAAAATCCCGTCAGTGACATACAGTATAGAGTTAAATGTTCGCATGGTGTTCCTCCCTACCGGATTCGTGAAAGTTCTTTGTCGGCAACTCACATTGCATAGCTTCAGCCAACCGTTTAGCGGCACGTTCCGCAGCATCGTAGAATGGCAAAAACACAACATCAGCTCCTTTGGAAATCAATTTCTCCCGCTCATCGATCTTTTGCGTCGACACTGCGATTTTCCCTCCGAAACGCTGCTGTTTGAGCGCGTCGATCAGTGCGATACGGGGATCTTCATGAGTTAATCCGAGAAAGTCATATTGTGCCACCGATGAAACAACCCACTGCACACCTCTAAGGGGCAATGAACCTATGAATTCCTGATCGGAGGCATCGCCATACACAGCATCGAACCCTAGTTT
>JAKSDC010000192.1 GCA_022360275.1 Chlorobiales bacterium | reverse complement strand
GTATTATGCATGTTACAGATGCAGTGAAAAGTATTGCAGAAGGTGAAGGCGATTTAACGCAAAGGTTGCCTGTGAAATCAAAGGATGAGGTTGGTCAGCTCTGCGAGCAGTTCAATGGATTTGTTGAAAATATTCAGGAAATCATAAAGGAATGCAAAAGCGCATCGCATGAAGTCGCATCTGTTGCATCACAAGTTGCAGCATCCGCGGAAGAAATTTCGCAAGGATTAGAAGAACAAAAAAGCCAAACACAATCGGTCTCAACTGGCCTTGAAGAAATGTCGGCTTCGGTTAATGAAGTAGCAACGCAATCACAAGAAGCAGCGAAACATGTAAGCCATTCGGGCGAGCAAGCTCATGAAGGCAAACAGGTTGTCAACAATACAATCGAGTCTATCGGCAAGATAGATGACATTGTCAATCACGCAAGTGTATCCATTGAAAAACTTGGTGAGAGAACAGAGGAAATTGGTCAAATCAGTCAAGTTATCAATGATATAGCAGATCAGACAAACTTGCTTGCATTAAACGCGGCTATTGAAGCAGCAAGAGCTGGGGAACATGGTAAAGGCTTTGCAGTGGTTGCAGATGAAGTGCGCAAATTAGCTGATCGAACGACCAGTGCAACGGAACAAATTGTCGAATCAATTAACCATGTTCAGAAAGATACACGTGAAGCAGTATCACGAATGGGACAAGGGACTGAAACAGTTAAATACGGCGTGAAACTTGCTTCTACAGCAGGCGGCTCTTTGGATCAGATTGTCAGCGCATCAAGCAATGTTGCAACGATGATTAAAAATATTGCATCAGCAGCAGAGGAACAATCCGAAGCAGCACATGCAATTGGCGAAAACGTGCAGCAAATATCTGTAATTGCCAATCAGACAGGCGAAGGCGCAAGACAATCTGCGGAGGCGGCAAATGAATTGTCCGCTAAAAGTAACCAACTACTTCAAATGGTCGAAAGATTTAAAGTTTAGAGCGTCTTGCGAAAATTTAG
>JAKSDC010000154.1 GCA_022360275.1 Chlorobiales bacterium | reverse complement strand
GGGTTCAGGTATGGCAACTGCAGTTGGCGAGTGCCATGGGCAACATCGCCGGACGGCGGGAGTCTCTTGTGAGTTCGGAGCAGGTCGCGGACATCACCGAATTCATCCGAGACAAGAACCGGGAGCGGAGGATGGTGGTCATTGCAGCGGACAGCATCGGATATTTCGACGATAACGAGGTCTACATCAGGGGCTTTTCATCCCCGGTTTGCTATTGGAGCGGATGTGCTGCAGGGATTTCAAGCATTTTCATCGACAGCGTCGGCAACGTGAAAGGGTGTGGTGCGCTTTATTCCGATGTTTTTATCGAAGGCAATGTCAAAAGGACACCGTTGTCCGATATCTGGCATGATACGGAGGCGTTCGCCTACAACAGGAAGTTCACAACCCGCCAGCTTGCCGGAAAGTGCAGAGAGTGCGAGGTCGGCAATGTCTGCAAGGGAGGCTGCCGTTCCTCGAATTATTTTTCTTCCGGTAATCTCCACGAAAGCACTTTCTGCTGCAGGGAATCGTGATGCACGTCTGTTTGCAGTCTTTATTTCACGCGACGTTATCTTTATCTTTTCATTATGGTGCATTATCCGGATTACACGATAAGGACAATGACCCGTCCCGAAGTCGATTTTGCCATCGAGTGGGCTGCTCGTGAAGGCTGGAAACCGGGGCTTGGTGATGCGGAGTGTTTCTACAATACAGATCCGTCAGGGTTCCTGATCGGGCTGCTCGGCAACAAGCCGGTCGGGGCTGTTTCTGCCGTCAGGTATGGTTCTTCTTTCGGATTCATTGGGTTATACATTGTCCTCCCGGAGTATCGTGGTACGAGTCTGGGTTTCAGGTTGGGCAGGGCTGCGCTGAAGCGGCTGAGCGGCAGGACGATCGGTCTCGATGGCGTGTTGGAACGTCAGGAGAATTACAGGCAGATCGGATTTGAATTTGCATACAGCAACATGCGTTTTGAAGGATCTGGAGGGGGGAAACAATCCTGTCGACAGGGAATCAGGCCGCTTTCAGAGCTTCCTTTCGATGAACTCCTTGCCTATGACCAACCTTTTTTTCCGGATGAGCGGAAAACGTTTCTCGAGTGCTGGATAAAACAGCTAGGCTGTACGGCGCTCGGTATCATCGAACACGACCGGCTTGCCGGTTACGGTATCATCCGTTCCTGCCGTACAGGTTACAAGATAGGGCCGCTTTTTGCCGATCGGCCGGATCTTGCTGAAGAACTGTTCTCTGCCCTGAAAGCTTCTGTACCCGATGGAGCGCCGATATGTCTCGACATTCCGGAAGTCAATTCTTTTGCGCTGGAGCTGGTGAAGCGCCACAACATGAAAGTTGTTTTCAAAACCGCCCGCATGTACAAGGGAGTGATGCCTGAGCTTCCTGTTGAGAGAATCTTCGGCATAACCACCTTTGAGCTGGGATAGACATTGCCAGCCGAGCCTCTTTTTTTACGACGACTCAACCCAAACCGGTCGTTTACTACCCGTCGTTATTTTCCGCAGCGCGTTGCAGGCGGTCGCGGATGGCCCGGCCTATTCCTTCTTCCGGGGGCATTTCGCAGAAGATAACCTCTATATTTTCCCGGTCGCACTCCCGGAAGAAGCTGAACAGTTTGTAGGCGTATTCTTCAGGATCCTGGCACACAGCG
>JAKSDC010000197.1 GCA_022360275.1 Chlorobiales bacterium | reverse complement strand
GCTATGTTGAAAACCAATGAAAAAAATCTCGTGGAATTTTTGCTGCAGTGTCAACCTGGGCCGCCCAAGACAAGGGGGAGCTGGAGCGTTGATCACCAGGGGGAACCTTTTCTTCTGCCTTCTATAGGAGGTATTACTCTGAATGTCCAGGCAGGTGACAGTGCATTCGGCTGGGCCGGTGATCATGTCGAGCCAGGTGTAAGCTGCACGGCAGATACGCACAAGCCGTTCGACCATCCAAACAATGCCCTGCAGATTTATTCGTGCGTCGGCAATACGGCAACGGTTATTTCAGGTGAGGCGAAAGGAGAAAAAGGGGTGGTTCTCGGGCATCATGGTGGCTCCGAGCATGTTATTGTCGATTTCTCTCACGAGGTCAAAAAGAAACTTACCTACAGTGACACTATTATGGTGCATGCGAAGGGCCAAGGATTGAAACTCGTTGATTATCCCGATATCATTCTTTTCAACCTTGCGCCCGAGCTGCTGAAAAAAATGAAGATCAAACAGGCCGGAGAAAACTCGCTCGAGGTTCCAGTTACCACGGTTGTTCCTGCAGCCTGTATGGGTTCAGGGGTGGGGGCTTCCCATGTAGCCAAAGGTGATTACGATATCATGACGAGTGACGATGAGACGGTCAGGAAATACGGGCTCGACAGGATGCGGTTCGGTGATTTTGTCGCTCTTCTCGATCACGATAACCGTTATGGCAGAGCATACCGTCAGGGTGCGGTTTCCATAGGGGTCGTCGTCCACAGCAATTGCTTTGTTGCCGGACATGGGCCGGGAGTCACGACAGTCATGACCTGTGCAGGTTCTCTCATCGAGCCGGTGATCGATCTTCGGGCTAATATAGCAGATATTCTGGGAATAGGAACGGCAAGGAAAACATCGAAAACTAAGGGCAGGAAAAGAAAAAACGGGTAATTATACCGAAAGTTGAGACGGAATTTTTCTGCATTTCTTTTTGTTGATCTTTTTTGCACCCACAGCAGGGTGTAGCGGTGTTGATGTTGCTTTTTTTCATGGCTTTACGTAACAATTAATGGAGGGATAATCATGGCATTAAAACTGTACGGTCGCGATCCGCTCAAAATGTTTGAAAATGCTTTCAGCGAAACGATGACTCCTTTTTTTTCTTCTATGGCGCCATCGTTCAGGGTTGATGTGAGTGAGGATGAAAAAACTTTGTACATTGACGCTGATATGCCGGGAGTGAAGAAAGAGGATGTCAGGATCAGCATGGAGGAGGATATCCTTACTATCAGCGCTGAAAGATCGCATGAAGAAGAGGAAAAAAAGAAGGACTATCACAGGATCGAGCGTTCATACGGCAGTATGAGCAGAAGCTTTACGGTAGGCGAGAACGTAGATATTGAAAACATCGAAGCCAATTACGACAACGGTGTTCTCCATATTGTCCTGCCGAAAAAAGAGCCTGCTGAAAAGCCGAAAAAAGAGATTAATGTCAAGTAACAAAAAACCCTCCGGAAAGGAGGGTTTTTTGTTACTGTTTTCCGATGAAAACTGTCAGCAGTTACGAACCGTAGAGGAGGTACGATCCTTGATGGTGCTTTCATCAAACTCATCCCAGTCGTGTTCGTCATGTTCGCGCTGGTAACCGGCTTCCTTCAGACCGAAACTCATATCGGCAACCATTTCCGGCCGTTTTTCCTTCAGGTTCTTTACCTCTTCCTGGGTAAGGATCCTTGATTTGTCGAAGCCGAGGTCGATCTCTATCTTGCGGTTCTTTGTCTTGACGCGATCGATATCGTAAAATCTCTTGGTCAACGTGGTCTGAGCAAAAGCCTTGAGACAACCGAGCATGTATTTACGAACATAGGGGTCCTTGATCCAAGGGTAGCTGAAGAATGATTTGCGGGCGTAGAATCGTCCGTATGACTTCAGTACGCCTTTAAGGACATCTTCACGTTCCATGTTGTCCGGCTTGATGATCGGCGAGACGAAGTTGTAGCGCGAGTAGTCTCGTACCTCTACCCTGTCGCCAAGCTCTTTGAAGAGATCGGAGAACGGCCATGGTGTGTAAATGGTCCAGTTGGCCATATCGGGATCCCAGTCCTTACAGAGCTGATAGGTTTCCTCGATGGTTTGCGGAGTTTCGTGTTCGAGGCCCATAACGAACTGGGCTTCGGCAACGATGCCGTTTTTCTGCAGCAGCTTGATTGCGTACTTGTTTTCCTCGATGGTTGTTTCTTTACGGAAACGGTTCAGGTTCATCTGGCTGGCGGCTTCCGTACCGAGAGAAACGTGGACCAGGCCGGCTTTGCGGTAGAACGGCAGCAGGTCTTCATCGCGCATGATATCGGTTACCCTGGTGTTGATACCCCAGGTTACATCGAGCTTTCTGTCGATGAGCTCCTGGCAGAGAGAGACGAATTTCTGCTTGTTGATGGTTGGCTCTTCGTCGGCAAGGATAAAGAAACCGACATTGTATTTCTTGACCAGAATTTCAATCTCATCGACAAAGTGTTTCGGGCTCCTTGCACGGTACCGGCGCCAGAACTGCCACTGAGAGCAGAAGGTACAGGTAAAGGGGCAGCCGCGGGCAAAATTCGGAACGGCAAGGCGGCAGTTAAGAGGTGTGTAGATATACTTGTCCCAGTCGTAAAGACTCCAGTCAGGTGTCAGGTCATCGAGATCCTCGATAACCGGATGAGCCGGTGTGGCGTGGACTTCTCCATCATCATTGATATAGGCGATACCGGTGATGTTTTCGCGCTCTTTCAGGTCTGTACCTGCATCGACAGCCTTGATGATATTGACAGCCACCTCTTCTCCCTCGCCCCGGATAACGTAGTCGGTTTCAGGAGCTTCCGTCAGAACCTGCGGATACATGAACGTCGAATGAATGCCGCCCATGATCGTTCTGATATTTGGGTCGACTTTCTTGGCGATCTTCATGATATCCTGAGCTTTGAAAATAGAGGGCGTGATATTGGTTGTCATGACCACGTCCGGTTTGTTTTGCCGAATAATCTCCTCAATGGTTTCATCCGGAAGGTCTTCGGCCATGGCATCGACAAAACGAATTTGCGTGTAGCCTGCTTTTTTCAGTGCACCGCCGATATACGCCACCCAGCTCGGGGTCCAGTTTCCAGCGATTTCGGCTCCTCCAGAGTGATAATTTGGCTGAACCATCAAAATTTTCATCGGTATCCACCCTCCTGATAGGTTTGTTTAAAGCTCTGCGGCTTCTCTGAAAAAGGTTGAAAAAAAATGGTTGTTTAGGTTCCGAAAATGTAAATAGCGCTTAATTTACAATTAATTTCCCAAAATTAACACGACAGGGTTCGATATTACTTTCTTTCGGCATGCATGAGCATCGTATGATAAAATCCGAAACTTATTTTTTTCCTGTTCTTTACGACCATGCCTGTTTCCTTCATGGCTTTTTGCATATTTTCATCCGTAATCATCTGGATTGTCGTTCGGCGCTCTTTTTTCGGGAAAAATCCACCTATCCAGTGCTGTAACGCAAGGATTCTGTTGTACGGAGCATAGGTAAAAATGATCGGACCCCTGGTAAGACTGGAAAGGTTTTTGAACGCTTCGATAAAACCTTCCGCCGGGTAATGAATCAGTACATCGAAACAAACGACCGCATCATAGGAGCCTTTCACCGATTCAATGGTGCTTACTTCAAAATCTATTCTATCCTCAACACCCTTTGCACTGGCCTCTTCACGCGACTTGTCGACCATCTGGGCTGCAATATCAACAGCTTTGACCTTGTAACCATTCCCGGCAAGGCGAATGCTGAAAAGGCCGGTACCGCATCCTGCATCCAGAATTGCCGAGTTTTCGGGGAGGTTGAGCTGGTCAAGCCACTCGTAAGCCTTGTCCATCATAACTGCATGGCCCTGCCTGACCGTAGTTCGAACAGTCGAGAGTTTTTCGTTCCCGTAAATTGATGACCAGCGATTGAATCCGTTTCCGTTAAAATAGGAGCGGAGCATCTTCTGGTGCTCTTCAGCATTGAATGATGATGTGCTGCTCATGCTGTTTGTCGTGATTAATAATGATTGCTGATTCTCTTTTCGGTTATGTCTCGCTTTGCACGCCTTCCATATGGCTTTCCAGTTCGGAATAAAGCTCCTGGAGCTCTTCGATGGTTTCGCTCTCGGTTTGCCAGAATCCTCTCGAGTTTGCTTCAAGAAGGCGTTTTGTCATCGACATGGTGGCATGCGGGTTCAGGTTTTTCAATTTTTCGAGCATCTCCCTGTCTTGAAGATAGGTTTCGTTGAACTGCGTATAGGTCCAGTCTTTTACGGCTGATGCGGTTGCGCTCCATCCATAGGTGTTGCTGAGATGTGACTCGATCTCCCGCACCCCTTCGTAGCCGTGTTCGAGCATGGATTCATACCATTTGGGGTTCAGAAGCTTGGTTCGTGCTTCAAGCGCTACCATGCTTTCAAGGGAGCAGATTTTCTGTCGGTTTCCGAAACCGTTGATGTCGCCGACCATTACTTTCGGTTTTGAAAGGCTGACCTGTTCCACCGACTTCGAGACGCCCCCAAGATATTCATAATAATGGTCAATATCGGATATGCCTATCTCGTAACTGTCGATGTTCTGATAGGTCAATGTAACGTTACGCAAGGCAGAAGTTAATATTTCCGGTGATTCTTCCCATGCGCCTTGTGCATTGAACGAGAAGCTTTTTCGATTTATAAAAGTTTCAGCCAATTCGTCGCCGGTTTCCCAACTGCTGCTTTCAACGAGATGATTCACGTTTGCACCGTAACTTCCCGGTGCATTGGAGAAAATCCTGTTTGCTGCTTTTTCAAAAGAAATGCCTTCTTCGGCAACCTGCCGTAAGATGTTTTTGCGAAGGAAATTGACGGTTTCGGGTTCGTCTGCTGCCGCCGCAAGTCGAACAGCCTTGTCCAGCAAGGTGATCTGGTGGGAAAGCAGGTCACGAAATATCCCGCTGACGGTGATAACCACATCGATGCGCGGTCTTCCCAGTTCTTCCTGGGGAACAAGCACCACGTCACTTATTTTACCGAGTTCATCGGTTTTCGGTCTGGCGCCGATAAGAGCCATGGCCTGGGCAATCCCTTCGCCGTCGCTTTTGATGTTATCGGTTCCCCACAGAACAACAGCAATTGATTCGGGGAGAGCACCGCATTCATCACGATAACGCGCAAGAAGCTCTTCAGCAGAAGCATGTCCCTGTTTTTGTGCAACGAGCGAGGGTATGCTGAAGGGGTCGAGACTGTGAATATTACGGCCGGTCGGGACTATTTCAGGGTTTCGTGCAAGGTCGTTGCCCGGGGACGGTTCGATGTATCTGCCGGCAAGAGCATCGAGCATGCCCTCGATTTCCCGGTTGCTGACCAGCGCTACGAGTACACGCTGCAGAAACGTCCAAAACCTGGAAAGTTGTCCGGATTTGACCGGTGCATGACGCATCAGATAGTGTTCGGCTGCAGAGACCCTGACCGGAAAAGATCCTTCAAGGATGGTGCGAAGATCCTGCCGTGTTTTTTTGCGGTCGGGAAGCTTGCCGATAAAGAGCCGGACAGCTTCCCGTGTGATGGACATGATCTCCCGCAGCTGAATACTTGCTTCGCGATCAGTGCTGTGGTGTTCAACCAGGTTGTTGTAATCCGTTTTTCGAAGCATGCAGATATATTCCGGCAACGACCGATTGTTCAGTGTTGCAAGCGGATGACCGGCCAGGAGTGCGAGCTGGCCTACCAGTGTGTCGGGGGAAGGATCTTTGCCGATGATATGAAGCCCCAGAGGGATCATTCGTTCCTCGACTTTGTACAATTCGTTGTTCAGGGCAGCGAGGTACTGCTCTATAGGGAGCTGTTCGTGCTCTATATCGAGTTCGAGTGTTTCAGCCAAAGTGAAAATCTCTTCAAGAACTTCAGAAGACCGATGTTTGTAACACTGTTCGACAAGATCTCTGAGCTGCCGAAGTCCTTTGTATAACCCTGCATGTTCGAGCGGCGGGGAAAGATAACTTATGAGCGTTGCAAACCCTCGTCTTTTTGCAATAGCTCCTTCACTGGGATTGTTCACGCAGTAAAAATAGAAATCGGGCATACTTCCGATCAGGCGTTTCGGCCAGCATGATACTCCAAGTCCGACCTGTTTTCCGGGCATGAACTCAAGAGCTCCGTGTGTTCCGAAGTGAATGACGGCATCGGCCTTCCAGACGTGTTCAAGCCAGGAGTAGAATGCCGCAAATGCATGGTTGGGTGCGGCGTCTTTAGCCATGAGAAGACGCATCGGGTCTTTTTCGTAACCAAAGCTCGGCTGCTGGCCGATAAAGATGTTGCCGAATGAACAGCCGAGGATATGGAAACACTTGCCGTCGGTAAGCATTTCCCCTGGAGCATCGCCCCAGAACGGCTCGATTTCATGGTAGTATGGGAAAATTTTCCGGTACTCTTCGATGGGAAGGTGTTCGGCGACGTTTCCATCGGTGCCGAAGATGTTCCGGTTGCCTTCAAGAAGTTCGTTTTTGAGTGCTGCTGCATTTTCGGGAAGCCTGACGCTGTAACCGGCATGCTTCATTTCCTTCAGCAATCTGAACAGACTTTCGAAAACATTGAGGTAAGCTGCGGTTCCGGCATTGCCAAGGTTCGGTGGAAAATTGAACAGTACGATAGCGATCCTTTTTTCGCTCGGGGATTTTTTTCGGAGCGTTACATGTCTTTGTACGCGTTCTGCAATACTGTCTATTTCTTTGGGGAGCGGGACGGTTTTGTCACTTGTTTCCTCGGCGCCGGCATAGACATGGGGCTCAATGGCACCGTCAAGCTCCGGGATAGCGACGCTCAAAGCTGTTTGCAGAGGGATCAGGCCCAGATTGTCCGCTTTCCATTGTTGAATAGGCTGGAAGGAGAGCGGTACAAGGTTGATATACGGTACGGCGGTTTTTTTCAATGCAGCAACTGCCTCGGTTGCTTTGTTTTCCGCAGGTCCTCCAACAAGAGAAAAACCGGTGGCATTGATCATAAGGTCGGGAGAGAGCTTGCCACCGCTTTCGTTACCGAAAAATCTGTCGATAGCGGGCCTGAAATCAAGCCCTCCGCTGTAGACGATAAATGCATCGAGTGCTCTGGACTCAAGCGTCCGCAAAAGATGTTCCAGGTGCTGCAAGTTTTTGCTTAAAACGGTTGCACGCATCGCAAAAATGGCCACAAGCCCTTTGCTTTTGCCCTTACGCCTTTTTTCAAACCATTCCCGGAATTTCGGAGCGGAGTAACAATGCTCCGGTGCATCAGGGTGGCAGAGTGCGGTTTCAGGGTAAAAAATCGGGTCTTTCTGGGGCAGCCTGCCTGTATAGGAGGGAACGTAACGGTCAATAAGAAGACAGAGAAAGCGTTCCATGTTTTCATCCGACCCGTTGAGCCAGAACTGATGGGCGGCAATAAAGGTATGAATGTCTCTTGCCTTGCCGGGGATGTGCTTCATGACCTTGCTTATGTTCCTTACAAGGGATAATTGCCGCTGGCTTTCACTATGGTTGTTTTTCGGTTTGAGACGGGCGGTCCACTCCCTGAAAATTGACGTCTTTCCCCCGCTTTCAGGCTTGTACAGCGTAAATTTGCCCAGCCGTGTCTGACGGATAAGGGCAGGATTGCTTGTAATGATGCAGACCGGACAGGCTGCTTCCGACAACAGTTTTTCGAGAGGTCTGACAATTTCTTCGCTGAAGAGCATCGAGCCGAAAATAAAGTCCGCCTCTGCAAAAGCTTTTTCAAGTCTTTGCCAAGCTTCTTCTTCTTTGTGAAGGCCGAGATTGAAAATCTTAACCTCGAGCCGGCAATCGAATTCTTGGTTCAGAACAGCAGCGGCGTTTTTCAGCGCGCTGTTGTTTGTCGCTTCCATGGTCAAAAAGAGAAAGCGCATAAACGTACTTCTCTTTAATGTTATGATGATATGAGCAGCTTGCCGGAACCCCGCGGAGAGGCTGACGGTCCCGGATTTCATATCTCTGCAGAGAAAATGCACGTGCCGCTTCCGGGCCAGACAGGGCTTTGTTCAGGCAGTTGCAAATCAGTACAGAGTGACCGGAAGAGAGGTATTAAATGATAAACACCTGATGGTGCAGGAAGAGATTTGTTTTTACGGCAGTTGGGGCATTATACGTCAGTGCGGGAAATGTGTCGAAATATGAAGTGATTCGACCGACGGCCTGTTGAGGAGCAGCGTAGAAAGAGAGCGGGGAGTGGGAATATGAATTTTTCGGTAACGGAGTATTCCGATAGGCATACAGCATCGATGCGTCTTCATCAGAGCCGCACTGGACTGCAACCACCCTCGAAAAGGTTTCTTTGCTTTTTGACTTGGCGTTACATGACGATGTTTTGGCCAGAAAACTGTAGCCTAAAACCGAAACGGCAAAGAAGAGGGAAATCTCTAAAAAACGCCAGAGAGTTCTTGATATGTTGTTTTTTCCAACAGCTGGCATACAACAAGTTTTATTGAATATATCAAACTGCTGAAGAAAAGTAAAGGCATTAGTGCCCGGAGTCCGTCAGATATAGAGTCGACAGAGTAGTATGGACGTGTTCTTACTCGTCAAGCATGCCTTCGAGGCGGTCCTCGAGATCCGCATAAATAGCTTGAAGCTGGTTAATGGTTTCCTGATCGGCTTTCCACATGCCCCTGCCGTTTGCTTCGAGCATTCTGCCGACGATATTCAGGGTGGCCTGGGGGTTAACCTGGGTCAGGCGTTCACGCATTTCCGGATTAAAGGCATACGTTTCGGCAGCTTTCTTGTAGACCCAGTCGTCAACACCCTTGGTTACGGCATCCCAGCCGACCATGTAGGTAAAGCGGTTACTGATTTCCGTGGCTCCGGTATGTCCCTGATCGATCATGCTTTCGAACCATTTCGGATTCAGGAGTTTTGTGCGGAACTCCACTTTCAGGGCTTTGTCGGCATCATCGACTTTTACGTCGGCCGTGAAGGTCTCGACATAGTTCAGTTTGACATTGTTGCCTTTCGTATTTCTTCGGCGGGCGGAAAGCTGCAGTGAGCCGGAGGAAGAGAAGTACCGGTCGATGTCGGAAATGCCGTACTCGGCGGAATCGACCTGCTGGACAACACGGTCAACGGTGCCGAGAAGGTTTTCGAGAATTTCGGGCTGCTGGTCGCCATAGCGGTTACCGCCATAGGCGTAACTTGTTCTTTTTATGAACATGTTGTCGAGATCGTCTTCGGATTCCCAGGCGGAATCTTCAATCAACTCTTCAACCATGGAACCGTAACTGCCGGGTGCCTGGGTGAAAAGCCTGGCGGTCGCTGCTTCGAAGTCCTGCCCTTTCGCAACGGCTTCGTCGACATGCTTTTTGATATTGTTCATTTCAGCCGGTTCATCGGCTTTTGCGGCATCCTTGACCAGTTTATCCAGCAGGTCGACAAGAACCCCGAAGGTGTCACGAAAGATCGAGCTGATCTGAATAAGAACATCGACTCTCGGCCGGCCCAGTTTTTCGAGAGGAACGAGGGCATAGTGGCTGATTTTGCCCTGGGCGTCGTATGCAGGCTCGGCACCGATGAGATTGATGATGACCGAAACGGCCTCCCCTTTGCTCTTGATTGTGTCAAGCCCCCAGAGAACCTGGGCAATGGTTTCGGGATTCTCGCCATTGTTTTCTTCCTGGTGCCGTTTGATGATGGTGTCGGCAATCTGTTTTCCTCGCTTGAACGCAAGCTCTGAAGGAATGCGCCAGGGATCGATGGCATGCATGTTGCGCCCGGTCGGAAGAACACTTGCTCCGTCGCGAACGATATCTCCGCCCGGACCTGACGGAATGTATTCGCCGCACAGAGCACTCAGCAGTGAAGACATTTCCCGGCTGTTGTCCTGCAGCGCCTGTTTGAGCGCTATACCCTCTTTCAGGGAGCCGTTGAGCGCTTCTGCCATCTCCCGGGTGATTTTCGCTTCGCCTGTCAGTACCTTGAATACGGCAGCCGGGTTCGCATTATTGGAAAAGATGGTTTGCTCGATAAAGTCTTTTGTATGCTCGTCAACCCGTTCCCTGACTGCCAGCGCCTGCTGTTCGCCTTTTCTTGCCCTGGTTGCGAGCGATGCATAGTCGCCATAGGTGCCTGACTCCCTGATCGCCTGGAGGATGACCGATGGCAGGGACTGTTCGTTGCCGCGAACTTTAAGGTATTCAGATATTGTCGTGAGCTGGCTTTCAAGCGGAGGAGTTTCTCCAAAGATGTGCAAGGCATTGGAAATCAGCTTGCCTTCGAGTTCCATAAGGTAGGTGTAAAGGCGGCTGAGGTAGTCACTGAAGCTTTCCCCTTCCACTCTCGGGCAGTCATCCGTCAGGTTGAGTTGTTCCGCTTTTTCGATAATGGTTTCTTCGGCTTCAGGATCGGCAAGTTTTTTAAGGTCGCGTTCCCTGTAGTCGTTGAGCATGTCCTTGAACGCGGGAAGTTCCTTGTAGAGGCCTGCCCGGGCAAGTGGTGGGATATTGTGTGAAATCATGGTCGCGTATCCGCGGCGCTTGGCAATGTTTGCCTCACTCGGGTTGTTGACCGGATAAATATAAAAATGCGGGACTTCGCCAAGCAGCGCATCCGACCAGCAGTCGCCGGTGACGCCGAGCTGAAGGCCGGGCATCCACTCCACGGTTCCATGCATGCCGACATGAATCAGCGCGTTTGCGTTAAGCGTGCGGCTGATCCAGCGATAGAAGGCGATGTACTGGTGATGCGGGGTGTTTTCCTTATCGAAAAGAAGCCTCATCGGGTCGCCCTGGACACCGAGGCGGGGCTGTACGCCAATGAACACGTTGCCGAGAGTCAGTCCTCCGATGAAAAGCCGGTCGCTGCCGAGAGGCGCGATGTCTCCCGGAAAGCCTCCCCAGCGCTCCTCGATGCGCTCACGTTCTCTCACGGAGGTGAGCTGTTTGAATTCATCACTGTCGATGCCGAACGCATCAGGAACATGTGCCTGAACTTCATAATCGGTTGCCTTGTCGAGCATTTCGAGCAGTTCTTCAGGTGAGTCCGGAAGAGTGCCGACATTATAGCCCTCGGCTTCGAGCTTTTTGAGGATTTTGTAGACACTTTTCGGAACATCCAGGAGGGCGGCACTTGCCTTGCGTCCCATGCCGGGAGGATAATCATAGACGACAAAAGCAACTTTTTTGTCCTTGTTGCTCATGTTGCGCAGTTCAGAGAACTTGCTTGCGAGTCCTGAAAGCCTTTCGAGTCTGTCCGGCACCGTCTGGAGCTTACCGTCCTTAACCGCACCGAGTACTACCGGGCAGACAGCGCCGTCCATTTCCGGCAGGGAGTAGGTCATGGCCGACTGAAGAGGTACAACGCCCTCTTTTTTCCATGAGTTGAAGTCCTGTATGAAGAGCGGCTGCGATACGACGTAAGGGGCATTGATAGAGGTCAGGATTTCATCACGTGCGCTGGCCGAAGTGCCGGGCGTCGTTGCGCCGGCGGGACCGCCGACGAAGCCGAAGCCCATCATGTTGATCAACATGTCGAGATCTGCGTTGACAAACCATTCACGGGCGGCAACGTGGCCTTCGACACCCATGACGAAAACCGGGAGGACGTTGAGCCCTTTGCCTTCGATTGCCCGTATGGTATTGTCGATGTATTCTTTTTCCTGAAGCAGGTGCTTGCGGAAAAAGACAAGGCCGATATTATGCTTGTCTTTGGACTTTTTGTCGCGCTTTTTATTCCATTTGTTATAATGGTTCAAATCCTTGAAATAGTCCGGTGCTTCAGGATGATAGAATCCCATTGTCGGTACTTCAACTACTTTATCGGCTTTGACCCGGACTTCAAAGTACTCGGACATGATGTAGTTGAACATGCTGGCAAGGTTTTCAGCGGTAGGATGCATCCAGTAGGTATAGACCTGCATCCAGTTCTTGAAATCCTTTGCTTTTTTCGGGATCAGCGGCAGCATCGTGCGCATGATCTTGAGCAGTTTCATATAGCCGTAAAGGGCGTCTTCGTCACGTCCTTTTACCAGCATTTTCGCTACTTTTTTTACGATATCCGGCATGCCGCTGCCGTCACCGGAGACAACGTAGTTGCCGACCTTTGTCATCTGCATGACTTCCGGCATCGACTCGTATGCGAAGATGGTGCTGACGTTCGATTGATCGATCTGTTCCTTGAGCCAGTCTGCCTGTCCTTTGAACTGAATGAGCGTCGTAAAAATACAGTCAGCGTTGTGAATGGCTTCAGCGGCTTCCGGATTCTGGTGTTCCAGGTCCTGGTCGGTCCACTGGGTCAGTTCGGCATATCGACTTATTTTGTCCGTAACTTCACGCCATACTCGCTGATTACACTGTTCCATGCCGACGATGGCGGCAATTTTGATTTTACTCTGCATAGGAAACGAAAGTCAGCATTGGTTAAGGTATTTTCAGGAATACCAAATGTAATAATAGTTTGGAGAATAGTAAAACAAACAAGCCCCTTTTGATGGGGGGCTTGTTGACAGGGGAGATGTTATAACAAAGGGAGTTAATAAGCGGGATTAACACCGAAAATGACGCTTCTTCCTGGAGCCCGAAACCACTCGGCTTCTTCGTACTGTTCGTTTGTGATGTTCTTGCAGAAGAGCGCGGGACCGATATTCTCTTGATGAACAAAAAAAGCCGTCCCGTATTTGTAGGTGGATTTACGGGACGGCTTTTAGTTTTCACGTTTGTAATGGCTTGGGTGTCTCAGTAGACGAAATCAAGTCCGACAATGAAACTTCTGTTTGGAGAACGGAACCATTCGGCTTCTTCGTACTGCTCGTTTGTGATGTTCTTGCAAAGGAATGAGCCGGTCAGGTTGTCCGTGAGTTTATATTTTACACCGGCATCGAAGACAATAAATCCTCCGGGATAGTTGTCGCCGTCGGGATTCGGATAGGAACTGACGGCTTTATATTTGCTGACATACCGCCCCTTTGTGAACAGGTTCAGTCTACCGGTTGCTTGCCACATGGCGTTGATAGACGCGGTATGCTCCGGGCGATAGGCCAGCCAGTCGGGATCCGGGTTTAGTTCTCCTGCAAGCGAACTGCCTTCGTCACCCTTGTCTTTTGCATTCATATAAGCATAGGCGAAGATCAGGTTCCAGTCAGGGTTCGGTTGTACATTCAGACTGGTCTCGATACCCCAGATCCGTGCCTTGGCTACGTTCTGGTACTGGAACAGAATCGGCCAGTAATTGGGGTTCAGGTTTCTTGATTCGATAAGATTATCGTAATCGTTGATGTAAGCTGCAAGGTCAAACGACACCTTGTCGGAAAACTGTTTGAACATGCCGATTTCGTAAGCGGTCATGGTTTCCTTGTTGATTTCAGGATTCGGGATGCCTAAAAAAAGACCGGCATCACGAACAAATCGTTCGGCTAACGTTGGCGCTCGGAAACTCTTACCCCAGGAGGCACGGAAGCTCATGTCATCGGTTGCCTTGTAATTGAGTGCGATACGTGGACTGATGGCGTCAACGGAGGGGTGTTCAATTTTAGCAGTTTCTTCAGGGGCTCCAGCAGGGTATAAAGGGCTGTCAAGAACCGCTTCATAATCAAGATAGGTAACATTATCAGCATCGATACCGCTCCAGTCATAGCGCACGGAAAACAGCGCGGTCAAGCGGTCGGTCATCTTGAATTCATCCTGAAGAAAGAAGGCAATATTCTTTTCCTGAGTATCGCCGAGTTGGCCTTCTTCCGGCAGGTCCGCCACATACTGGGTTGACTGCACGTCGACAATGTTACCATCGACGCCGAACAGCAAACGATGCTTGTCGCTTGCTCGCCAGTCGAGCTTGAAGCCTGCGCCATATCGGTTGGATTTGGTTTCATTGAACTCTCCCGGATCACGGTCGTAGATAGCCAGGAAGGCCGGAAATCCAGGTATTGGATCATCTCCAGGAACAGGGTTTTCGAAATATGTCAGGTAATCGAATCCAAATATTTGAGGTACATCTGTTGGATTGTAATCGATGCGGGTTCTATTGTATGTATAGTACAGTCGCGCATCCAAGCTGAGATCGTCACTCAGGAGGTTGACATAGTTCAGACCAACCAACGCATTTTTGCGTTTAATTGTGTCGTCAACATAAACTGAATCAACAGCATCGTACGCGAACTGAGTCAAAGGATTAAATGTTACTCCTACGTCAACATCTTCATATGTGGGAAGAAGAAACATGAAATCGATATCGGCTGTGTATGGCCATGTACTGGGATAGCCTCCTCTTGTTTCGTTGTAAAAAGAGGTGAGTTGAATATACTGGTCGGAGTTGATGTCGTAACGTGCTTTCAGCTTGACATCGTCAAGGCTGGACCAGGTGTTCTCCCTGTAGCCGTCATCTTCACCGTGCGAATAAATCAGGCTATAGTTCAGCTTGTCTGTTTTGTTGCCGATACCGACATAACTGCTCCACAGCCAAGGTGTGAAGTTTTTACGATATTCACTCTTGTCGCTATCAGGGGTTCCATCATAAAACCCGCCGCTTGCACCTGCCGTAACTTCGAATTTTTCCGGCAAGCTGCCGAATACATTGACAACACCACCCATTGCTCCCGATCCGTAAAGGGTGGCAGCAGCGCCTTTCAAAACCTCAACCTTGTCTGCGGCGTTCATGTTGACGTTTGACCAGACAACTTCTCCCGTTGTCGGCGTGTTGAGAGGAAAGCCGTCATAAAGGCCCTGTACACGGGTGCCGATTGCGCCGCCCTGGAAGGTGTTCGAGCCGCGGATCTGTACCGTCGAAGTTCCATAGCCGGCGGAACGGTTGACGTTGACGCCAGGGACGTCTTCGATAACTTCGTCGAGACTCGGGTTGGGCTCCTCTTTGATTTCCTCATCGGTTACGATGGATACCGTTACGGGAACCTCGAGCCTGTCCTGCTTGTAAAGCGCTGCGCCGACAATAATCTCGGAAGCCATGACGGTTGTCTGATCGAGCTGCGGGTTGAGGGTGGTTGTTTGACCGGGATTGATAGTAATTGTCTGGAAAAAAGGCGCGTAGCCTAAGGCATTCACCTTGAGCTGGTAGGTTCCTGCAGGAATATTCTGAATCATGTAGTTTCCTTCGATGTCGGATGCCGCGCCGAGGGTTGTGTTCTCGAGCATGACCGAAGCGCCGATGACCGCTTCGTCATCGGTTTTGTCGGTGATTTTACCTTTCAGTGATCCTGGATCCGCCGCCTCTGCAGGAAAAGGCGCGAACAGGAAGATCAGCATGAGAGCGGAGAGAAAAAAACGTGCAAGGGGGAGCGTCTGGTAATGCTTGGTTTCCATGACGTTCTGTAGTTAGGAATGTTACTAAAACAACATCCTGCAGCTGTTTTGCAGGAAAAAAATGTACGGCCAATCGAAAATCTATCAGAATTTTAAGAAAACCGCAATAAATACCGCATTATTTATGAGGGGTTTTCTTACTTCACTTCTTCTACCGGTGTTTTTTTGCGTACCGGCGGGTAGGGAGCACAAGGGAGTTTTTGCGGCAGGAAGGGCTCAGATGACCCCGAGTTCTTTGCCTATGGTACTGAACTCGGTAATCACCTTGTCGAGCTGTGCCTTTTCGTGGGTCGCCATGAAACTTGTTCTGAGGGCTTCATGGCCCGGCATGACGCCTGGCCGGATAAACGCGTTGACATAGACGCCCGCGTCGAAAAGCTTTTTCCAGAACACCATGGTTTTCATCTGTTCGCCGATGATGACGGATACAATGGCCGTGCGGGAGGGCATGAGTTTGAAGCCTTCTGCCGCAAGACCCTGGCGGACATAGTCGGTATTGACTATCAGCCTTTCGATCAACTCGGGTTCGCTTTTAAGGATTTCCAGTGATGTGAGTACGGCTGCAACACTTGCCGGTGTCGGTGACGCACTGAAAATCAGGGACGAGGCATTGTGCTTGATGTAATTGATGACATCGCGTTCCCCGACAACATAGCCTCCGAGCGAGCCGAATGTTTTTGAAAATGTTCCCATCATCAGGTCAACCTGGTCAACGAGGTTGAACTCCGAAGGGGTCCCTCGTCCGTTACGTCCGATAACACCGACAGCATGGGCATCATCGAGCAGTATTCTGGCACCGTATTCTTTCGCAAGTTCGACAAGTCTCGGCAATTCGACAATTTCGCCTGATACGGAAAATACTCCGTCGGCAACAATGAGTTTTCCGGCATCGTCCGGGATTGTCTGCAATGCTTTTTCCAGGTCTTCCATCGAGTTGTGGGCGTAGCGAACGAACTTTGCAGACTGCCCGACAGCCATGATAGATGCGGCTACAAGGCTTGCATGGTTATCCTTGTCACATATAACGTACTCTCCGCGCTGGACAAGTGTCGGAATAACACCCTGACCGGTCTGGTAACCGGTACTGAAAAGCAGGCAGCGCTCTTTTTCAAAGAAATCGGCAAGTTTTTCTTCAAGCTCTATATGCAAATTGACGGTCCCGGTCATGTATCGGGAGCCGGAGCAGCTTGTGCCATATTTTCTGATGGCACTGATCGAAGCTTCCTTGACTCGTTCGTCGGCAGTCAGTCCAAGGTAGTTGTTTGAGCCTGCCATGATAAGTTTTCTGCCGGCAAATGAAACAACCGGGCCTTCGGTTTCTTCGATAGGATGAAAGAAAGGGTATATGCCTAATGCTTTTATTTCATCGGCGAGAGTAAAATCGTAGCACTTCCTGAAAAGGTCTTTGCGTGTGTTCACAGGACTGAATATTTGCTTCAGTATGACGGCTTCTGGTGAGCCGGAAAATTTTCTGTTCTATCGTTAAAACGAGGAAGTCAGGGATTCCATGGGAATATGAAACTTTCGCATAACAAGTTAGAAAATGAATGTATTAAAAATTTTGCTTTTTTTGGAAGCAGTATCTTCTTTTTTGGGGCAGGGATATCCCTGGCGGCGCTCTCGACCGTGAGGATTCGGGATAGAAGTGCTGTTGAACCTTTTACATCAAACGATACATCGCTCTCATGGGGTATAACTTTCTGGTTACCGGTGCGACGGGGTTTATTGGGACGGTTCTTGTCGATTACCTGAAAAAAAGGAATGATAAGGTCAGGGTGCTTTTACGGCCGGAAAGCGATGTCGGCAAGGTCTCGTCAATGCAGGTGGAGGTATGCAGGGCTCGCTATGATGATCCGGAGTCGCTTCGAAACGCCCTACAGGGTATAGATATTGTCATCCACCTTGCGGGCGTGACAAAGTCAATAGATGAGAAGGGTTTCTATGAAGGAAACGTTCTGCCGGTAAAAGAGTTGATGCAGGTCATTAGAGAGGTAAATCCCGGTCTGCAGCGTTTTGTGCTGGTGTCGTCGCTTGCTGCGGCAGGTCCTGCGGATAATCCCGATCCGGGTATCGGGGAGGAGGCGATTCCGAAGCCGGTCAGTATCTATGGCAAAAGCAAGCTCGAAGCTGAAAAGATTTGTCTTTCCGGCAAAGGTGCGCCATCCGTCACCATTGTGCGGCCGCCGGCTGTATACGGTCCGGGCGACAAGGATGTGCTGCAGTTTCTGCAATTGCTCAAAAAAGGGCTGGTGGTTGCGGCGGGTGACATCGGTGTACAGCGTTTGAGCCTTGTGTATGTCGATGATCTTGTTCGCGGCATTGTCATGGCTGCCGAATCGCTTGCAGGAGTTGGTCAAACCTACTTCATCACCTCGCCGAAAGGGTACTCATGGGATGAGCTTTCGTCAGCTGCCGCCAGGGAGCTTGGAGTGGAAAATGTCAGGAAGATTTCTTTGCCGAAGCCGTTGATGAGATTTTTAGGGCATATGGCGGGCTTCATAAGCTCGATTACCGGGCGGGCTGGCTTTCTCAGTCGGGACAAAGTTACTGAGATGGTGCAGGATTATTGGGTTTGCTCTCCCGATAAGGCCAAACGCCGGCTCGGGTTTACTGCATCGGTGTCTCTTGAAGAAGGAATGCGCAGTACTATTGCATGGTACAAGGAGCAGGGATGGCTGTGAATAAAGGCAAAAGTCGAAAGGCAAAGGGCAAAAGTAAAAAAGCAGCTTTGAATAAAGTGCGGTTTTTCTGTTCAATTTTGACTTTTGACCTTTTACTTTTGACTTAATAATGTCTGCATCAAGCGAAGGAGAAGAAACTTTTCATCAGGATAAGCTTCAAGTCCTTTCAGGGCTGCATCGGTCTGCTGCAGCGCGAGTATCGCTCGCTCGGTTTCCTGCAGGGAGAATCTTGTTGCATACTGCCGGTAGTTTTTTGCGAAATACTCTTGCTTGCCGTACATGCCGAGCATTTTCGCTATTTCGCCAAGAGGCAATCTGCGGGTTTCGGGCGAGTGAAGTTTCCAGATCCTGATGTAGAAGGTCGTGAGGTAGCGGATGATGTTCATGAGACCTTCTTTTTGTCCTTCTCTCTCCATGATCATCAGGGAGATACCGCTGCAGAGTCTCAGGTTTTTCCCGGCGAGGGCTTTTTCGAGTTCGAAGACGTTGTATTGTTTTGATATGCCCACGCATTCATACACATCGGAGCTGGCGATGCGTTTTTTATCGCTTCGGGACGAGGCGTACATGATGAGCTTTTCGGTCTCCCTTGCAATTTCCCGTGCGGAAGAGTGTATATAGGCGCTGAACGCTTTGAGGGCTTCAGGTTCGAATTCCCAGCCATGTTGAAGAGCTCGTTCGGAAGCAAAAACATCAGGGTTTTTAATCAGAGGGAAATCGCAGCGGAAAGGCTGCAGCTCCCTGAAAAGAGGTTTCTGCATATCCTTTTTGTCAACCTGGTCTGTATCGAGGATGAGTATCGTTGAGTCGGCCGGATTTTGGAGGTATCGAAGAAACTGTTCGAGGTGCTGTTTCTGCTTATCTTTCGAGCCCTGTTTTTTGACTTTTTCAAACTGTTTGACAATCATCACTTTCCTGGTTGTGAACATAGGGAATTCCGATGCTCTGGATACTATGTCGCCAAGAAAGGAGTCCTGACCGTAAACAACTGTCGTGTTGAGGGCGGCTTCCTCTTCGGAAGGAAAGGCATGTTTCCGGATGTAATCGGCAAGCTCCTCTTTCAGAAAGCTTTCGGGGCCGTGAAAAAAATATACCGGGGCAATGTCTCCCGATGCGATTTCCTTCTGAAGTTTTTTCATTGCAGGAATTGATGCTTTTTACCTGTGCAGCGTTTCCCCTGATTTATTCTGACTTCATGATTCAGGATTCCTGCTTCATTCAAAACGGCAGATCATCTTTTTCCGTTTCGGACATGTTTCCACCCTGGTTTGGGGTATCATCCTTTAAGCTGTTTTGCTGGGCAGGAGGCTGCTGGAATGAAGAGTTGTTCTCGTAACCCTGATCTCTGCCCGATCCGAGCATCTGCATGTCCGAGCAGATGATTTCGGTGGTGTATCGTTTTTCTCCGGTTTTGCTGTCCTCCCAGCTCCTGGTCTGCAATCTTCCTTCTACGTAAACCTGGCGCCCTTTTTTCAGATACTGGCTGCAGATTTCGGCAAGTTTTCCCCAGGCGACGATACGGTGCCACTCGGTTCTTTCCTGCATGTTGCCGCTGCTGTCTCTGAAACTTTCATTGGTGGCAAGAGTGAAGTTGACAACAGACTGGCCTGAGGCGGTCACGCGCATTTCAGGGTCATTGCCGAGATGTCCTATGAGCATTGCTTTGTTGAGTCCACGTGCCATAATTGTAAAGGTATCTTAGGGTGATGGAAAAATCAGAATAAAAGTCTTGAAACGTCGATAACAGGTCCGTCCTGGCAAAGCAGTATCGTCGATGTTCCGCTGCCGGAAATGTTTTTAAGTTCTACGGTGCATCCGTAACAAATGCCGATACCGCAGCCCATGATCGATTCAAGTGACGCTTCACAGGGCAGGTTGTTTTTTTGACAGAATGCTGCAAACGCTTTAAGCATGGGATTCGGGCCGCAGGAAAAGGCTTTTACAGGGCCGGATTCGGAAAAAAAGGCAAACCTTTCCTCCAGAAGATCAATGGCCGTCCCCCTGAACCCGTCCGAACCGTCTTCTGTAGCTATAAAGCAGTTTGTCAGACCTTCGGTCAGGACGTCCTCACCGGATCTTCCGCCAATAATATTATAGACTTTTTTCCCTGCTGTGTGAAGCTTTTTTTCAAGAAAGCGCATCGGGGCGGTTCCTATGCCGCCGGAAACCAGCAGAGCGGTTTCAAACCGGGGGGAATCGATGGTGAAAGCATTTCCGAGCGGCCCGAGGACCTGCAGCTCCGCTCCGACCGGCGAGCCGCAAAGTAGTGTCGTGCCACAGCCGACAGATTTCGCCATGATTTCAACCGTGTCGCTTTCGACGTTATGAATCGAAAAAGGCCTCCTCAGAAGCGGTTGGTTTTGCGGACTGATTTTGATGTTGACAAAATTGCCGGGTCTCGCGTTTTTTGCGATCTGCGGGCAGCGAAAGGTTATAAGCGAAACGTCGGGCCCAAGGTTGCGGCTCGATGTTATGGTTACAGTATTGTCGGTTATTGCTGAATCTGCTCGCATGCGTGAAGATGGTTTTGGGAAGAATATTGAAATGAGGTGTTTGCTCAGAAAGTTAACGCCCTATTTACAAACTATTCAGGAGCCTGAAAAGAAAATACATTGAAAATCTGAAAACATTCACTACCATGTCTTACGTTTCTCCTTTTGTAGAGTGACACGATAGTTATATCTTGTACTCTTTGAAAGTTTAAAAAATCCAATGCTTGGTTCATGCGTATTTTAACATTCACTGGGAAAGGCGGGGTTGGAAAAACAAGTGTTTCGGCGGCAACCGCGGTTCGCTTGTCGGAAATGGGTCACCGTACGCTGGTATTGTCTACAGATCCTGCTCACAGTCTTTCCGACTCGTTTAATATTTCTTTAGGGCCTGAACCTACCAAGATCAAGAACAATCTGCATGCGATTGAGGTCAATCCTTATGTTGATTTAAAGGAGAACTGGCAGTCGGTCCAGAAATATTACACAAGGATATTCGCCGCACAAGGGGTTTCCGGGGTGGTTGCGGACGAAATGACTATCCTGCCAGGCATGGAGGAACTTTTTTCATTGTTGAGAATCAAGCGATACAAGGCTGCGGGACTTTACGATGCCCTCGTGCTCGATACTGCGCCTACCGGCGAAACGCTGAGGCTGCTTTCTCTGCCCGATACACTTTCATGGGGCATGAAAGCCGTGAAAAATGTCAATAAGTATATTATGAAGCCGCTCAGCAAGCCGCTTTCAAAAATGTCCGACAAAATCGCCTATTATATTCCGCCGGAAGATGCCATCGACTCGGTTGATCAGGTGTTTGACGAACTTGAGGACATCAGGGAGATTCTTACCGACAATGAAAATTCGACCGTAAGGCTTGTCATGAATGCGGAGAGAATGTCCATCAAGGAGACCATGCGGGCTCTTACTTACCTTAACCTCTACGGCTTCAATGTGGATATGGTACTGGTCAACAAGATGCTCGATGCCAAGGAGGACAGCGGTTACCTTGAAAAGTGGAAGGGAATTCAGCAGAAGTATCTCGGCGAGATCGAGCAGGGGTTCACCCCGTTGCCGGTAAAGAAGCTCAAGATGTACGAGCAGGAAATTGTCGGGCTCGAGGCGCTTGAAAGATTTGCCTCCGACATGTACGGGGACTCGGATCCATCACAGCTCATGTTCAATGAGCCGCCGATCAAGTTCGAGAGAAGCGGCGACATCTATGAAGTACAGTTAAAGCTGATGTTTGCCAACCCGGTTGATATTGACGTATGGGTTACAGGAGATGAGCTGTTCGTGCAGATCGGAAACCAGAGAAAGATTATTACACTGCCGATAAGTCTTACCGGGCTTGATCCGGGAGATGCGGTCTTCAAGGACAAGTGGCTGCATATACCTTTTGATCTCAACAAGCAGGGAGAGCATCAGAGAGAGAAAGAGTATAACAGGGTGTGATTGTACGATGAGCGCCAACGCTATCCCTGAAGGTGTTGGCTGGTAATGAATTTTTTTTTTACATTTTTTTTCATAAACAATCAATAACAGCAGGGTCCTAAAGGGCTCTGCAAGGAGAGTGATTATGGGCGAATCCTATCAAAAACTGCGTAAAGATTTTAAAGCTCTTGAACTGACCGACCGTATGACGTTTCTGGCGGAAGGAGCGTTGCTGACCGGACAGAGCGCAATTGTCGGCGGGCTTGAGCTGGCAGGAAATCTTGTTGAAACCGTAACGGGAACCGTGGGTTCTCTGGTTGATGCAACCGGAATCGGCAGAATGCTCGGCAGCACGAGCGGGGTAGTTGGTGACACTATTGACAGGGTTGCCATTACCGTCAAAGATGTTTCAAGAACTGCCGGTGAGCTTTACTCCGATGCGGTAAAGAATGTGGAAAACGTTACCGAAAACGCTGCTACGGCGGTTGGTGATGCAGGGATGTCTGCATCTGAAACTGTCAAAGGTGTGAAAAATTCTCTGGGCGGCAAAAAGTAAGGTTGCCGGAGTCACCAATGTGTCAAGGTGTTTTTGTTTGTGTTTTTTTTTATTTTAACGTAAATTAGTTCAAAGTTTCTATTTCCGTTTACCTGGTAAATTTCCAATAATTAAATTCCAAAAGGAGGAATTATGAGTGGAGGAGGCGTATTTACCGATATCCTAGCCGCAGCCGGTCGTATTTTCGAGGTCATGGTTGAAGGTCACTGGGAAACAGTCGGTATGCTGTTTGATGCTTTGGGTAAAGGTACCATGAGAATCAATCGCAATGCTTACGGTAACATGGGCGGCGGCGGCGGAAGCCTTCGCGGTTCTTCACCTGAAGTTTCCGGCTTTGCTGTGCCAACCAAAGCGGTTGAGTCCAAATTCGCTAAGTAAGCGTAAAAGCAAGCGAGCTCAAGAGGCAGTGATAGCACTATGCTAACCACTGCCTTTTTTGTTTTATGAGCGTTATTACGCTAAACTTTTGCCGCCCGGCTCCCCTATATTTCTGTTGGTACCGCTTCTCTGTGGCGAATTGCTTTGCCTTTCATTTTGTACGGCAGATACTTCTCTTGCATGATCTTTGATTTCCTTTTTCTGTTGGTGAAGGGCCTGCAGCCCTTGGTTTTACGAGTATTGAGGTGTTTGTTATGTGCCATATTATTATATAATTTCTATTTGTTTTCATATTTTTGTTGTTTCAACATTGCACGGCTAACCAGTGTAAAGGACAGGACTTGAGATGGCTACTATATCTACGTATGTATCGGGACATACCGAAACGGGTGATGTCGCCGAGTTTTTTCGGAAGCAATTGCTGAATGCCGGAGAGCGTCCGATAGCATTTTTTGATGGCGTCTTCTATGAATCGCATCAGGAAAGGGTAGGTAATATTGCTTACCAGGACTATCTGATCTATTCTGACAGGGCGGTTTATCTCTGGGCCAGAGGTGCAAATAAGGATTACCTGGACAGGTTTGCTTCGGGTGCTGTTTCGATTAACAGCCGGAACAAAGACAATGATTTCGCTACGCTGAATCTTCGAATCAGAAGGGAAAATAAAGAGCCTGTTTATGTTATCTTCGATATGGTTGAAATAGATGAAGCGGATAAGATTACTACCCTGCACACGATTATAGAGTCCATTATCGAAAACTCACTCGGAAGCGGTTTCAGAAACGAGATTCCCGACGAAATTGCAGAACAGATTTTCCGGTCGGCAAGAAATATCTGCCCGCCAAACCCTCTGTCATTCGATTCTCCGGCAAGTCGCGCGCCGAGGTCCGAGCAAAACAGCCGCATCGGTTATGGCCAGGATCTGCTTGAACAATACAAGGCTTCAATAGGATATGCTCCCGAAAACCAGTCGGAAGCGGAGCTGCCATACGGGTCAGCTCCAGGCAGCAGGAAGCCGCAGCAAGACTCACAAGAGCCCATGCCGCCGCCGGGCATACCAAAAGGCCTGGAAGGCGTTCTGCCGACCGATCCTGAAGCATTGAAACGGATTGCCGCCAACTTGAGAGACACGATCGGCGATGCTCCGTTCAAGTTTCGTGACCAGGTCATGAAAGACCTTCAGCACATTCCGAACGACGTTGCCACGATGCTGACTGCGATCAACGAATTGATATCCAATATTGCCGATAATCCGAAGGCGGAAAAATTTGTTATGAATGCTATACAGACAGCTGTCAAGAATGACGGTATTCTCGGCTCTATGGGTAAGATGCTCAAGTTGACTACCAGTTTCGGACCTATGGGTAAGAAATCGCCAGGGCCTCCGCCTGCCGCCCGTTCGGGGGGTGGTGCCCGATCTCAGGAGCCAGACGAGAGTCTCCCGATGCCTGATGAGAACAGCGGACCGATACGTCGTAAGAAAGTAAAGATACAAGCTGACAGCAGCGATACGCCGCTTGGGGGGGTTACCGATTCACTGGACCAGGTTATACAGGGAGTGGGGGCAAATATACCGCCCGGCCCCGTTGATTCAGAAGAAAGCAAGCATGACGGTGGTATTCAGCGCAAAAAAGTTTCTGTTGTTACAGAGGAGCAGCCGGCGGTGCCGGATACAGGTGCTTCTGCAGAAACTGCCCGCAAGGATTCCGTCTTGACAGATACCCCGTCATTGGAGGAGCATGGTGACGACAAGGTGCAATCCAGAAAGATAAAAGTGAGAACCGAAGAGGATGATATTCCACAAGTGGTGGAGGAGCAGTTGAGAGAGGCACTGCAGGACGTTGCCGATCTTGATCTGCCTGAAACCGGTATGCACGGGGGGGTAGAGGAAGAAAAAGATACGTCCAGGAGAAAAATTGCCATTCAGAGTGAGCCGGCTGACAAGACTGAACCTGAGAAGAACCGGCCGAGGATTTACAAAACAATGGAATCCGAGCCGGTACCTGAAGATAATTCCAGTATCGACACGCGTTCCCAGCAGAAAAAGCCTGCTGCAAACTCCGAACCTAAAGGGCCTCTCAAAAAAACCAAATAATCAAGGTTCCGTTCACACAATAGTTTTTCAGTACAAAACATGAGAATTATTCTTTATCTGGGTAAAGGCGGCGTTGGAAAAACAACGGTATCAGCAGCGACAGCAACGGCAATAGCGCGTAACGGTAAGAAAGTACTCATCATGAGTACAGATGTTGCTCACAGTCTGGCGGATGCGCTGGGGGTTGAACTTTCTCCAACGCCCGTTGAGGTGGAAAAAAACCTCTTTGCAATGGAAGTTAACGTGCTTGAAGAGATAAGGGCGAATTGGACCGAACTGTATTCCTATTTCTCATCCATTTTGATGAACGATGGTGCAAATGAGGTTGTTGCTGAAGAGCTGGCTATTGTACCCGGTATGGAAGAAATGATCAGTCTGCGGTATATCTGGAAGGCAGCCAAGTCAGGAAAATATGATGCTGTTGTTGTTGACGCAGCGCCGACCGGTGAAACCATGCGGTTGCTGGGAATGCCCGAATCCTATGGCTGGTATTCGGAAAAGATCGGGGGATGGCACTCGAAGGCGATCGGTTTTGCCGCGCCGCTGTTGAACCGCTTCATGCCGAAGAAGAATATTTTCAAGCTCATGCCGGAAGTCAATGAGCATATGAAAGAGCTGCACGGTATGCTTCAGGACACAAGCATTACGACCTTCAGGGTAGTGGTCAATCCTGAAAACATGGTGATCAAGGAAGCGCTTCGCGTTCAAACCTATCTCAATCTCTTCGGTTACAAGCTTGACGCTGTTGTCGTCAACAAGATTCTTCCCCAAAGCTCTTCCGATGATTATCTTACAAGCCTTATTGCCTTGCAACAGAAGTACCTCAAAGTCATTGACGACTGCTTCTATCCCATTCCAATATTCAAGGCATCGCAGGTTGCCCGTGAGGTAATCAAAACGGAACAGCTCCACGCATTAAGCCAGGAGATCTTCAACGGGCATAACCCGTTGGAGGTCCTGTATAAAGACGACAGGACACAGTCGCTTGAAAAAATAGACGGTAAGTATGTACTCCGCCTGCACATGCCGAATGTCGAGATCACAAAGCTCAACGTCAATATCAAGGGGGATGAACTGCTCGTTGATATCAACAATTTCAGGAAAAGTATTGTACTGCCGAATATCCTTGTGGGAAGGAAAACGGAGGGCGCCGATTTCGAGGAGGGTCATCTGAATATCACGTTTGCGAACTAAGAACAACGCCTTTTGCTTTGAAAAGATCGTTTCATAGATGCAAGAAAGCCCTTAAAACGGGGCTTTTTTGTTTTATGGGATTTTCAGGAACAGATGGTTGCAACGTTCAATGGCTGATCGGTCAGGGCACGTTTCAAGCAACTCCTTCATTGTTTTTCCCAGGACAGGGTGTACCGGGTTGGCAAGATCAAGCATGGGAAGAAGGGCGAATTTTCTGTTGGGAAGCTCGGGATGGGGGATAGTAAGGTGTTCAAGGCAGCATGTCAAGTCATCATAAAGCAGTACGTCAAGGTCGATGATGCGGGGTCCCCATTTTGCATGTTCGGCCGGTCGTCCCATATCGGTTTCTATTTTTTGGCAGGATGACAGAAGGGCATCGGGAGAAAGCGCCGTGTGCATTTCAATGACAGCATTGTAGAACCACTCCTGGTCGTTCAAGCCAAGGGGTTCCGAGTGGTAGACGCCCGATGCTTGCACAACGGATGTCTGTGGAAGTTTTGCAAGCATATCGAGTGCTTCCTGCAAGTTGCGGGCTTTGTTGCCGATGTTCGATCCGGCACCGATAAAAGCGGTGAGTTGACGACGGTTCATGATGCGGATAATGCTTTTCTTGCTGTATATGCGGCTTCGGCGTAATCGCAGACCCCGCCGATCGGAGGATTACGTTTCCTGACTTTTATGGTGACGCTGTCCAGAAGGGGGAAGTCGTCCAGAAACTCCATTGCTATGGTATAGGCAACGGCTTCGATAAGAAAGTACTTTTTCTGTGTCAGTACACTTTTGATCTTTTCATAAGCCAGCCGGTAGTCCACTGTGCTGGATATGTCATCATGCCGAGCGGCGAGGGAGTAATCAAAATACATTTCGACATCTACTTCGTATTTGGAGCCGATAAAATGTTCTTCCTTATGTACACCGTGATGAGCATAAAAAGTCAGATTGACAAGTTTGACGCAGGAAGATGGAGTACCGTTTTTCATGGCGGACATGTTTCTTGGTTTGGAGTGCTCGACTCAGGAATCTTACGCTATTAGTTGGTGCCAACAAAACATTTTCCCGAACGATCAGTTTGCCCGGGAAGTGTTATTTTAAAATGTATAAGGGATTTCAGATAGTGGACCGTGCGTCCCCGTCAGCAAAACAATATGATGAAAGAAAGGGATTTTTACGATTTTTTTACCATGTGCAAAGCGCGGGCTATCATGCAGGCGCTTGAGGAAGATCGATATGACGGCGATGTGACAACGCTGGCAACGATCGAGCCCGGCCAGACCGGCCAAGGTATTATCCAGGCTAAAGCCTCGGGAGTTGTTGCCGGGATAGCTGTTGCAGAGCAGGTATTCCTGGGCATCGACCCGAATATCCATGTTAAGCCGTTGGTCAGTGATGGTGCAAAGCTTGGAGAGGGTGATACTGTTCTCAAAGCTGAAGGCAAGGTGGCTTCACTGCTCGTTGCAGAAAGAACGGCGCTTAATTTTTTGCAGCGCATGTCCGGAATTGCAACAAGAACCCGGTCCTATGTTGAGAAAATTGCGCATACCGGAGCAAAAATTCTCGATACAAGAAAAACGGCTCCCGGGTTGCGGTATTTTGACAAGGAAGCGGTAAAGATCGGTGGGGGGCAGAACCATCGGTTCGGGTTGTTCGACCTCGTTCTTATCAAGGATAATCATATCGATGCGGCGGGCGGGGTGGCTCAGGCTATAGTGCGTGCAAGAAACTACCTTTCGAAAAAAGGAACCTCCATGAACATTGAGGTTGAGGTACGGTCGATTGCGGAACTGCAGGAAGCTGTCGGTGCCGGTCCGGACATCATCCTGCTCGATAATTTTTCTCTCGACGAGCTTGCGGCTGCGGTAGCATGTGCCCGGGAACGAGATCCTGTCATACATCTTGAAGCCTCGGGCAATGTCGGACTGCACAATGTGGCTGAAATTGCGGAAACAGGTGTGGATTATATCTCGGTCGGCGAGCTGACCCACAGTGTTACGGCTCTGGACTTGTCGATGACTGTCCGGTTTACGTGAGGCTGTACACCATACCTGTGTGTCATATAGGCTTATGACAATGTTTTATTCGTCGTGTTGTGGCAGCGGTTTGTTTTCTCCATTAATGGTCACCGAGGATTTGATGATACCGTAAACTTTGTCTTTGAGGATAGTATCAGCGATATAGTCTCTGAACTCGGTTGACATATAAGTGTTTAAAAGGTCATCCACCTTGACTTCGGGATTTTTCTCCGCTTCTTTTTCAGCATAGGCTTTGATATCGTCATCGGTAACTTCGAGCTTGTTCGTCTCGGCAATTTTCTGGCTGATCAACATCCAGCGGGCATGTTTTTCGGCATTCGGGCGGATTGAAACGCGAAGCTCGCTTTCATCCATGCCCGGAGGAAGCTTTCCCCCCATCTGCCGTTTGGCATTTTCAAGCAGCATGTTCTCGAACGAATCCACCATCGCCGACGGGGTTGGAACGGGGTTTTCTTCGATGAATTTCGTGGAAATGGTTTCAAGAAGATCCTGTTCGGATTTATTGCTGAAGTGCTGTTCGAGCTGACCTCTGACATCTTCACGAAAATCATCGGTCGACTCGAATTTCTGCTGAGTGATCTCTTTGACCAATTCATCGTTCAGCTCGGGGAGTTCCAGTCGTTTTACTTCTTTTATCGCTACTTCGTAACGGTACGTTTCATCATCTTCCTTCTCGGGTTCGATATCGACGGTGACGTGCTCGCCGGCTTTTTTTCCAAGTAACGAGTTGTGGAACGGGTTGTCTTCAGGGAGATATTCGAGGTTGAAATGATAGTTCTCGGTTTTCTGTTCTTCCAGTGCGTTTCCGGAACCATCCAATTTTACAAGGTCGGCAATAATGGTGTCTTTTGGCTCCGAAGGCCCGTCAACCGGAACGAGCGTGCCGTGGCCTTTGAGGATAAGGTGTATTTCCTTTTCTACATCTTCATCACTCACGGTATATATGTCCTGGACAAACGAGTAGTCGCTGTAATCCTTGACTTCAAAATCCGGATGAATCTGATAGAAGAGTGTGATGGTGAGCCGGTCTTTGCTAAATGAATAATCCTGGAGTTCTGCACGGCTTGCAGGTCTGATATTTTCCGCTTCGGATATTTCGACAAAATATTTTGAAGCAAGTTTTTCGGCGACGGTTGCTTCAATTGCCGAGCCCATTAATTTTTTTATCATGGCGACAGGAACATGGCCTTTCCTGAAGCCTTTGATTTCGATATTTTTTCTTGCGCTTTCTATTTCCCGATCTGTTTCGGGTGTGAACTCTTCGGCAGAAAGTATTATCTCAAGTTTCTGTTCAGTATCGCTGACGTTGGTAATGTTTTTTTGCAAGGCGGTATTTTCTGAAAGTTTATACAAAAATAAAAGGAACCTCAAAGAACGTTCATGTCTTAAAGGTCCCTATGGCTTACAAATGTACAATTTATTCCTGACTTTGTAAAAGACGGCTCATTCTCCCTCCTCCGGTTCGTAAATCAGGGTTGAAGCGTCCGTGTTCATTTGCAGGTACGTTGCGGCTTGCTCAAGGTCGTCATTGGTAACATGATCAATGTCGCTCAGTTTTTCTTCAAGCTCGACAGGGCGGCCAAAATAAAAAATGTCCCTTGCAGCCTTTGACATTCTGTGGGTCATTTTTTCCATTTCCATTATCAGGCCGCTCCGAAACTTGTTTTTTGCCGCCAGAAGTTCTGCTCCTGAAATTCGTGAAAGGGTTTCTGCCTTCAAGGCGTCTTGTATGATTGCGAGGGTCTGGCCGGTGTTTTCGGGATCGGTGCCGGCATAAACGTTGAGCAGTGTTGCATCCTCAAAAAGGGTGAGAGAGGAGTAGGCATTGTATGCAAGTGCGCTTTTCTCTCTCAGCTCGATATTAAGTATGGAGCTCATGCCGCCGCCAAGTATGGTGTTGAGAAGGAGGAGGCTGTAAAAAAAACGGTCATCGCGCACTACAGCTCTGCCGTAAAGCAATTGAGCCTGATACAGTTGTTTTTTCTGGCGGGTGAGAAAAGCGGTGTAATCTTTTTCGCGAAACGTTCTGCGGTCTCCGAATTGTTTTTCGTTGCTGCTCAGTCCGGAAAAACATTTCTCGGCATTGAGCATGACTTCTTCATGTGAGATATTTCCGGCTGAGGTGATGAACATGTTTTGCGCAACATAGTGTTGACGCATGAAAGTGTGCAGAGCTTCGGTTGAGATGTTTTCTATGGATTGTTCCGTGCCGAGAATCGAGGGGCCGAGAGGATGCCTGGGAAATGCAAGGTCGTCGAACTGGTCGAAAATAAGCTCTTCGGGCGCATCGTTAATGCCGTGGATTTCTTCGATAACCACCTCTTTTTCCTTTTCGATTTCATCCTCGGGAAAAACAGGGTTGCAGACGAGGTCGGCCAGCAGGTCGAAGGCGACAGCCTTGTGCTCCTTGAGGCACCGGATGTATATGCAGGTGTTTTCCTTTGTTGTATAGGCATCGATATATCCCCCGACCTGTTCGATACACCGGGCGACGGCTGCATAATCTCTCGAACGTGTGCCTTTGAACACTGCATGTTCGAGAAAATGGGCAAGACCGCCCATGCCGGCAGGGTCTTCCCGGGAGCCGGCATTGATCCATATGCCGATTGTTATGCTGTCGACATAAGGGACATGGTTGCTGTAGACACGCAGGCCGTTCGAAAGGCGGTTTTCGATGAACGGGCCGTTTGAAAAGAATTGTTTGCTTTCATGCATGTCTCTGTCGTAGTAATCTCTACCGGGTTGGATCCAAGAGTATCTTTTCTGCGAATTTGAGTGCAATGTAATTTTTCTTCTTATTTTTAAAAACAAAAACTATTTGGATGTGAATTAATTGTAATACTGTTGGATACAGACAAACGGATTGTGCTGGTTACTGGCGCAACGGGTTACATCGGGTCGCAGGTGGTTCATGCGCTACAAGAGACATACAGTGATAGTTTACACATCAGGGCATTGGTCAGGCCAGGTTCGGATCTTTCCGTTTTGAGAGGACTACCTGTGGAAATTGTGCAGGGAGATATCATGAATCCGGCGTCACTTCAGGAACCGTTTCTTTCAGTAGAAGCAGTGTTTCACTGTGCAGGGCTTGTTGCCTATACTAAAAATTACCGTCATAATCTTTATGAAACCAATGTCACAGGGACCGCCAATGTGGTAAACGTCTCTATTCAGAACAAGGTGGAGCGGCTTGTTCTGACCAGTTCCGTTGCTGCAATAGGTGTGGAAGAGGGCGGTGAACCGGCGGATGAAGAGACGGCTTTCAGTGGCTGGCAGCATAGGATTGCCTATATGGAATCGAAACGTCTGGCTGAAATGGAGGGATTGCGGGGCATAGCCGAAGGGCTGGATGTTGTTATGGTTAATCCAGGCGTTGTTATCGGTAAAGATGAACGCGCTTTTGCTGTTACCAACAGCGCAACCGAAGCATTGGCGAGTATTTACCGGGGCAGAATACCTATCTACCCTTCCGGGGGGATGAGTCTGGTCGATATCCGTGACGTGGCTCGGGCTCATATCGAAGCTTGGAAGAAAGGGAAAAAAGGGGAACGCTATATTATTGTGTCCGAGAACCGGTCATACGGGGAACTGTTTGCCATGATCCGTGAGTTTCCAGGGAACAACATCAAGTTTGCGGTTTCTGCTGATACGGTTCTCTATGGAATTGTCGGGGTAGGCGGGGAGCTTTTTGCCTTGTTGACGGGGGGCAGATCCTACATCAGTCTTGAAAGTATGCAGCTTGCCCGTAGGAAATTGTATTATTCGAACAGTAAATCTGTCGAAAAGCTCGGGATGTCTTACCGTCCGGTAAGAGAAATCTTGCAGTC
Organism: Chlorobiales bacterium; assembly: GCA_022360275.1. GTDB lineage: Bacteria > Bacteroidota > Chlorobiia > Chlorobiales > Chlorobiaceae > Prosthecochloris. Next base: position 4,717 of record JAKSDC010000197.1, on the reverse strand, counting down.
AATTGTTGGTTGAAAATTTTTTTGAAAGCGAATGACAATACCAATGGAAACAAAAAAAACAGTACAGGCAAAAAAGGAGGCGGATCCGGCAAAGCTTAAACAACTGAGCATTGCCGTGGAAACGCTGGAGAGGCAGTTTGGGAAGGGTGCTATCATGCGCCTTGGTGACAAGGAGGCGGTAATGCCTGTACAGGTGGTTTCCACCGGTTCAGTTGCTCTGGATTTTGCACTTGGGGTCGGCGGATTTCCCCGGGGAAGGGTTACGGAAATATACGGACCGGAGTCCTCCGGAAAAACCACGCTTGCACTTCATGCGATTGCAGAAGCTCAAAAAGCCGGAGGCATAGCGGCCATTGTCGATGCCGAGCATGCTTTTGACCAGGCCTATGCAAGAAAGCTTGGTGTCGATATCAATTCGCTTCTGGTCAGCCAGCCGGAATCGGGTGAACAGGCTCTGTCGATCGTTGAAACCCTGGTGCGGAGCGGAGCGGTCGATATCGTGGTTGTGGACTCCGTAGCCGCGCTTGTTCCTCAGGCAGAACTCGAAGGAGAGATGGGGGACAGCGTTATGGGACTGCAGGCCCGTTTGATGAGCCAGGCCTTGAGAAAACTTACCGGAGCAATCTCGAAATCCAGCTCGGTTGTTATTTTTATCAACCAGCTGCGCGACAAGATAGGTGTGGTGTATGGTAATCCTGAAACAACGACGGGCGGAAAGGCGCTCAAGTTCTATTCATCTGTTCGCCTTGAAATACGCAAGACAGCACAGATCAAAGACGGGGCGGAAATTATCGGAAACCGCACAAAGGTAAAGGTGGTCAAAAACAAGGTTGCCCCGCCGTTTAAAACCGTCGAGTTCGATATCCTTTACGGAGAAGGGATATCCATGCTGGGTGAGTTGATCGATCTTGCCGTTGAGTTCGGCATTGTTAAAAAATCAGGCGCCTGGTTCAGCTATGAATCGGAAAAGCTTGGTCAGGGAAGGGAAGCCGTTAAAAAGGTTCTCCGTGAGGATGACGAGCTGACCGAAAAAATCCGGCAACAGGTAAGAGAGGTTATGAAGCCGTTCAACGGAACGGGAGACGGAGGCGTGTAGCTTGGGTGAGACATGAGAATAGGAAAGCTGTACATAGAGCGTCCGGTTATTCTCGCTCCTATGGAAGACGTTACAGACCGGTCTTTCAGAAAAATCTGCAAAAAGTTCGGGGCGGATATTGTCTATACCGAATTTGTCAGTGCAGAAGCACTCCGGAGAGGTGTCGAGAAGTCCTTGCAGAAAATGCTGTTTGAGGAATACGAACGCCCGGCGGTTATTCAGATCTTCGGAAATTCCGAGGAAGCAATGGCCGAAGCGGCAGCCATCGCTGAAACGTACAGCCCGAATTATCTTGATATCAATTTCGGATGTCCCGCAAAGAAAGTTGCTGACAAAGGCGCCGGGGCGGCTTTGCTCAGGGAACCTGAGAAAATGACCCGTATAGTGGCATCAGTGGTGAAAGCGGTGTCGATTCCCGTGACGGTGAAAACCAGGATCGGCTGGGACCGGGATTCCATCAATATTCTTGATATCATTCCCAGACTTGAAGACGCGGGTATAGAGGCAATAGCTGTGCATGGTCGTACGAGAAGCGAAATGTACAAAGGTACCGCTGACTGGAACTGGATCGCGAGGGTCAAGGAGCATGCGAAAATCCCGGTTATTGCCAACGGTGACATCTGGTCGGCTCAGGATGCTCTTGCCATGTTCGATCATACCGGTGCCGACGGTATCATGATCGGGCGCGGTTCTATCGGTAACCCTTTTATTTTCAGGCAGGTGAAGGAGTTGCTGCAGCATGGCGCCGTAACGACGTTTCCTGATTTCAGGGACAGGATAGCGGTAGCTATAGAGCATCTGCGCTGTTCCGTTGAATTCAAAGGTGAAAAATACGGTACGCTGGAGATGAGGCGGCATTATGCGACATATCTCAAAGGTTTGCCGAGAGTTTCACGTGTAAGGGACAAACTTGTGAGGGAAGATAACTGGCGAGACGTGATTGAGATACTCGGGGAGTACGAAATCGAGTGCGAGCACTATGCGCGCGAGGGAAAAATCAAGGAATATGCAGAGTACCTCAACGATCATTCGAGGCGGCTGGTGCTTAAGTGAGACATGACAGTGACAGTCTCGACTTGTAGGAATAAAGAGCAATCAAGCGGCCTATCAGTATTTCTGATCATTTAAACAAAACAGACAACAAGTAATAAACAGCATAATGAGCAGTACAGAAAAAACATACAGTGTGGCTATTCTGGGAGCAACAGGGCTCGTGGGAAGAACCATGCTGGACGTACTTGATGAGCGTGGTTTTCCGGTTAGGGAAATAATTCCTCTTGCTTCTGAACGAAGCCGGGGCAGGGAAATACAGTTCCGTGGTAAAACGTTTCTCACTCAAGTGCCTTCCTCCGAAGTCTTCAGCCGGGCGGATATCGCATTATTTTCCGCCGGGGCTGCAGCCAGCAGGCAGTGGGCTCCGGCAGCTGCGGAAGCAGGCGCAATCGTTATCGATAACTCTTCGGCATTCCGAATGGACCCTGATGTGCCGCTTGTGGTTCCTGAAGTCAATTCCGAAGCCATGTTTCGACCGGATGGCCGTCTCAGTACGATTATAGCAAACCCCAACTGTTCGACCATCCAGATGGTGATTGTTCTCAAACCCCTTCATGACAGATACCGGATCCGGAGAGTGGTGGTGTCAACCTATCAGTCCGTAACCGGGAAAGGAAAGGCAGGGCGGGACGCCCTCGAGGATGAACTGACCGGCAGGGTTCCCGAATCCTTTGTTCACGTCCATCAGATTGCATTCAATGCCGTGCCGCATATTGATGTGTTTCAGGAGAACGGCTATACCAAAGAAGAGATGAAAATGGTTAACGAAACCCGTAAAATCATGGGTGACGAGTCATTGAGCGTTTCGCCGACAACCGTACGCATTCCGGTCTACGGCGGCCATGGAGAGGCGCTGAATATCGAATTCGATAATGATTTCGATATCGAAGAGGTAAAAGATCTCCTTGCCGATGCTCCGGGAATCATGGTTCAGGATGATCCTTCGGCGAATGTGTATCCCATGCCGCTTACTTCTTATGAGAAGGATGAGGTGTTTGTCGGTCGAATACGGAGGGATTTCTGGCACCCGAAAACGCTCAACATGTGGATCGTGGCCGACAATTTGCGTAAGGGTGCTGCAACAAATGCCGTACAGATTGCCGAAAAACTTGTCGGGAAGCTATGAGGGCGACATGCTGTCGTAAAGATCCATAAGCGAAGCGCTTAACGCTTTCTGCTCTATTGAGGAGCTGCAAGCGGAACGAACATTGCGCTCCATTGCATACAGGTCAACAAGGTTGAAAGGGTAAAGTGTGGTTCCCGCAGCATGTGATAACCGTTCGGCAAGCGATTTGTCACTGGCAAGAGTTCCCGTAATAGAGAGGGGGTGTTGTCTGTATTGCGGACTGATCGTTAACTCCCGCAAAGCAAAATATTCCACATCACTCTTGTGGTTCAGTCTCCAGTAGCTGAAGTATTCGAGCTCACCGTTGTTTCCGGCAGAAAACGTCGCGTACCCTTGTTCGATTTCAAGAAGCACAAACGGTTGAAGGGTTGCGGCGATGCTTTTGATGATCGGTTTGAGATAGTGTGTTGTGCTGCTGATCGAACAACATGCGTGAAGCCTGTCATGCAGCAGGTTGGACGGTTCACGAGGATAGTAAAAAAGCAGATACTTGCGAAGGGGGTTTTGTTCCGAATTGAGCGTGTAAGAAAGGTGGTCATGCATGAAATCGCCCGGTTTGCTCAACAGAAAAGCAGCTTCGGCTCTGCAGTAGGAGTCGAACGTTTCGTTGGAAATGTTTCGGGAAAAGAGTGTGTCGAGCGGAAAAAAACAAGGTGTGTGTATGGAAAGAACAAGAGTTTCAATCTCTTTTTTCCTGAGGAGTGATACAAGCCTGTTCACAGCTTTTTTTCCGCCGGGACCGCAATACTCTCCTATCCCTGTACGTACCGTTCTGCATTCCCTAATTGAATAACCGGTATCTTCGTCGTATGAAATGCTTGCGATTGCAGTTGAATTCGCATCTATTGCGCATGCATGGCAGTTCATACTCATTTAATCAAGGGTGAGGTGCTGTTTCAAGGTTTCCACTCGTTTGCTGCCTATGCCCTTAACTTCCAAAAAATCCTGAAATCTTTCAACTTTTCCCTGCCTTGATTTTCTGAAAACGATCAGCCTGCTTGCAAGTATGTCGCTTATTCCCGGTATTGAGCTAAGTTCCTCAACGGTTGCATTTGAAAATACGATTTTTCTTGTATTACCGGTACCGGTTGTTGTCGGATTCTGCAGCAGACGGATATGGCTGGCCTGCTTGCCTTGCTGTGCCAGAGCGGTTTCAAGGAGCGCGGCCTCCCTGAGAAGGCTGTCTACTTCCGTGTCAGTGAAATGCTCGACCTGTTCTTTTTCGATAAACAGGGAAGCTTTCTGAAACAAGCGGCTGTTGTTGATGATAATGCCAAGAACGAAAAACAGCAAAAGAGAGGACACAACGATAATCTCCGCTCTGGTCATGCCGAGTATGACAGCTATTTTATCCCGAAGGTTCATCGTGGGGCTGTAACAGGTTTTTTACTTTATAGATCTTACTTATAAGCCATATAGGACCTATAAAAACACGCGATTTT
>JAKSDC010000196.1 GCA_022360275.1 Chlorobiales bacterium | reverse complement strand
TGATTCGCTTCGCTCACCCCTTTGGGGCAGCAACGCTTCGCGTGCTGTCTCAATGCCTGACGGCATTGGTCGAACACCTCGATAGCCCTTGTTAGAACTATGACGGTTTAGCAAACCGTTGCCTTCAGCCGCTCGGCCACCTCTCCTACTATGTATTTTATGCAAAGATCGAGGAAGGGTTCGAACCCCTCCAAAGCTCCTCACATCTCAGCTTCCAATGAACATTGTGCTGTTGCACCCACATGACCTTCTCCTGTACAGAGAGGGAGTGATTCGCTTCGCTCACCCCTTCGGGGCAGCAACGCTTCGCGTGCTGTCTCAATGCCTGACGGCATTGTTCGAACCCTCGATAGCCCTTGTTAGAACTATGACGGTTTAGCAAACCGTTGCCTTCAGCCGCTCGGCCACCTCTCCGGCTGTCATTTTCATCTGCGGAGGATGAGGGACTCGAACCCCCAAGGGCGTGAACCCGGCAGTTTTCAAGACTGCTGCATTACCAATTATGCTAATCCTCCTTGTATGTGAAAGAACCAGCAGGGAAAAGTAAAAAATCAAAAGTCAAAAGTCAAAAAAGAAAGAACACGTTGCGCAAGCAAAATTAATTGCCTTTAGCGGAGAGGGAGGGATTGATTCGAAGCTTCGCTTCTCGCCCTTCGGGTTGACCTTGAAGGTCAATCCCAGCGGCAGAGCCGCTGGTCGAACCCTCTTATCGGGTTCGAACCCCTCAGTATAAAATAAAATGTCCCGGTCAAGCCGGGGCATTTTATTTTATGCGGAGAGGGAGGGATTCGAACCCTCGAGGGCTGTTACACCCTACCCGCTTTCCAGGCGAGCGCACTAGACCAACTATGCGACCTCTCCGGTTTTTAGGGCAAGTAATGTACAATGTATTTTGCTTTTTTAAAAGAGATCCGCTCTCTTGAAACAAATATTTCCCTCCTGAAGTGCTGTTGCGATTGTCTTTGAGAGGGTACTTTTGTAAATTGGCAAATCCTGTTTTAAGGCAAATTTCAAAACTGTTTACGGTATGACGAAAATTCTCTACGAAGCGCTTACGTTTGATGATGTACTGCTGGTACCGGCCTATTCGGAAGTTCTTCCCAAGGAAACAAGCGTAAAAACCCGTCTCACGAAAGCCATTCAGCTTAATATCCCTCTGGTCAGTGCGGCAATGGATACCGTCACGGAATCGGAGTTGGCAATTGCAATCGCCCGGTCCGGAGGTATAGGTTTTATCCATAAAAACCTCACTGTCAAACAGCAGGCTGCCGAAGTGGCCAGGGTAAAACGCTATGAAAGCGGCATCATTCGCAACCCGATCACGTTGTATGAGAATGCTACTGTACAGAATGCCCTCGACCTGATGCAGAAACATTCCATTTCAGGCATTCCCATTATAGAAGAACCTGTTGGGCCGGACGATGGCTCACTGAAACTCAAGGGAATTATCACCAACCGCGATCTCCGGTTCAAACCTTCGCCCGAGCAGAAAATTTCAAGCATCATGACAAGCAAGGATCTTGTTACTGCTCAGGAGGATATAAATCTTGAGGATGCAGAGGAGATCCTGCTCTCGAATAAAATCGAGAAACTGCTGATCACCGACAGCAGCGGAAATCTTAAAGGCCTCATAACGTTCAAGGACATTCAGAAAAGAAAACTCTATCCTGATGCCTGTAAAGACGAGCATGGCAGACTTAGAGTAGGTGCAGCTGTCGGCATACGATCAAACACCATCGACCGCGTTTCTGCCCTTGTCGAAGCAGGTGTCGATGTCATAGCTGTGGACACGGCGCACGGTCACAGTAAGGCGGTCGGCGACATGGTAAGAACCATAAAGCAACGCTTCTCCGGCCTGCAGGTCGTTGCCGGCAACGTTGCGACCGCAGATGCGGTCAGGGATCTTGTTGCTGCAGGTGCCGACGCGATAAAGGTCGGTATCGGACCGGGCAGTATCTGTACAACCAGAGTTGTTGCAGGCGTAGGAATGCCGCAGCTAACAGCAATCATCAATTGCTCAGCCGAAGCCGCAAAAACCGGTACGCCGATTATCGCTGACGGCGGCATCAAGTACAGCGGCGATATCGCCAAAGCAATTGCCGCCGGTGCGGACTCGGTCATGATCGGCAGCATCTTTGCCGGAACCGATGAAAGCCCCGGCGAAACCATCCTCTATGAAGGGAGACGGTTCAAGGCGTACAGGGGCATGGGATCGCTCGGTGCGATGTCCGAACCGGAAGGCAGCAGTGATCGTTATTTCCAGGATGCGTCAAATGAAAGCAAAAAGTATGTTCCAGAGGGCATCGAGGGCCGTATACCTGCAAAAGGAACACTTGAAGAGGTCATTTATCAGTTGATCGGGGGACTGAAATCATCGATGGGTTACTGCGGGGTCCACTCTACAGATGAAATGAAAAACAGCACCAGTTTCGTCCGTATCACCCAAGCCGGGCTGAGAGAAAGTCATCCGCACGATGTCATGATCACCAAGGAAGCCCCGAATTATTCGGTATCGTGAGGAAAGGTTTGTTGATGATTCTGGATTCCCCCACATCGACAGTTCAAAACGGCTATTGATTTATTCTTCAAAATCGACAATAGTCACTATTCAATAGTCATTTTCCCCTACTCCTCATCATGCATGCCTTCGAGACGGTCTTCGAGGTCGGCGTAAATGTCTTGGAGTTCCTCTATAGTGTCCTGATCGGCTTTCCACATTCCCCTGCCATGAGCTTCGAGCATGCGCCCGACAATGTTCTTGATGGCTTGCGGATTGACCTTGGCAAGCCGTTCACGCATTTCCGGATCAAGGGCATAGGTTTCGGCTGTCTTTTTATAAACCCAGTCATCGACGCTTTTTGTCACCGCGTCCCATCCCAGCATATAGGTCACCCTGTTACTGATCTCTGATGCTCCGCTGTGGCCGTGCCTCAGCATGCCTTCGAACCATTTCGGGTTGAGAAGTTTCGAGCGGTACTCTATTCTCAGCGACTTGTTTGCATCGTCGACCTTGATATCGGAGGTAAAGGATTCGACATAATTCAGCTTCACGTCGCTTACCCGGCTGTTGCGCTTGCGAGCCGCAAGCTGCAAGGAGCCCGACGAAGAGAAGTAATGGTCGATGTCCGAGATGCCGAATTCGGTCGAGTCAACCTGATGAACGACACGATCGACGGTTTTAAACAAACCTTTAAGGATATCCGTTTGTTTTTCCCCTTTTCTGCCCCCTCCATAAGCGCTGCTGTTGCGGCGCAAAAACAGTTCGTCGAGATCGTCATCGCTCTCCCAGGCGGAATCCTCAACCATGTCGTCAACATAGGTTCCATAGGAACCGGGGGCTTGGGTAAACTGCCTCGACGTAGCGCTTTCGAAGTCAGCGCCTTCAGCCAGAGCTTCGTCGACATGTTTCTTGATATAGTTCATGTCATGGGGTTCATCGGCTTTTGCCGCTTCCTGTACGAGCCTGTCGAGCTGGTCCATGAGATTGCCGAAAGCGTCTCTGAAAATCGGACTCAACTGCATAAGCACGTCGATCCTCGGGCGACCCAGCTTTTCAAGCGGAATGAGCTGGTAATGACTGATCTTGCCCTGAGCGTCATAGGCAGGCTCTGCGCCTGCAAGACGGATAACGACAGCCACAGCTTCACCTTTTGTCTTGATGGTGTCGAGCCCCCACAATACCTGAGCGATTGTTTCAGGATACTGGCCGTCATTTTCTTCGAGATGCTTGTTCACCAGCATATCGGCGATCTTCATCCCCCGTTTGAACGCCAGCTCGGAAGGAATCCTCCAGGGATCTATCGAATGAATGTTTCGCCCGGAAGGCAGAACATTGACACCGTCCCTGACCAGGTCGCCACCGGGCCCCGAAGGGATGTACCGTCCGTCAAGCACCCTGACAAGCGCATCCATCTCCCCGTGATTATCCCCAAGCGCATGCAGGAGCTGCGCACCTTCCCGGGTAAGATTGTCGACCATCTCCATATACTCGGCAGGCAGATTTTCACCGCCGCAGATTTCCCTGAAAACCTCAGCAGGACTATGCCGGTCAAAGAGCACTTTTTGTATAAAGTCGCGGCATGACTGATCGACTTTTTCGCGCAGATCGATAGCTTCGCTTTCACCGCTTCTCGACTGTTTTGCAAGTTCTTCATAGCTTTGGTAATGGCCGTTTCCACCGGAATATTTCATAAACATGCCGGGGAGCGTCTTACCGTTCATTCCCCTGTTCTTCAATGTTTCGGTAACGGTCACAAGCTGCGATTCGGCAGGGGTAGATTCACCAAAAACATGCAGAGAACTTGAAATCAGGCGATTTTCAAGTTCGAGAACGTAGCTGTAAAGCCGACTGACAAAATCACTGAACGACTCCCCTTCCCGGCGAGGGCAGTCATCGGTAAAGTTCAGCAGTTCGGCCTTCTGCATGATGGCTGTTTCGAGCTCTTCGGCATCTGCCGACTTGTCGAGACCCCTTTCTCGATAGTCCGACAGAAAATCCTTCAGCGCAGGCAGCTCTTTGTAAAGACCGGCTCTTGAAAGCGGAGGCACGACATGCGATACCATCGTGGCGAGTCCTCTGCGTTTTGCAATGGAGGATTCGCTCGGGTTGTTGATAGGATATATATAGAAATGAGGGATTTCTCCAAGAAGCGCATCTGGCCAGCAGTCACCGGTCAATCCCGTCTGCAGGCCCGGCATCCATTCGACCGAACCGTGCATACCGACATGTACAAGCGCGTGAGCGTTGAATTCCCGACTTATCCAGCGGTAGAAGGAGATATACTGATGATGGGGCGTGTTGGACTTATCGAACAACAGCCGCATCGGATCCCCCTGCACCCCGAGACGCGGCTGCACACCTATAAAAATATTGCCGAACCGTATTCCACCGATAAACACTTCCTCCGAACCTATCGGCACTATTTCGCCGGGAAAATTCTGCCACCGTTCCTCGATGCGCTCGCGTTCCCGTGAAGAGGTGAGATCCCTGTACTTCTCCCCGTTGATCTTCAGGGCATCCGGCTTGCCGTTCTGATACTGGTAATCGGTTGCCTTGTCAAGTACCTTGAACAGCTCTTCAGGATTTGCAGGAAGGTCGCCCGTATTGTACCCCTGTTTTTTAAGCCGCTGAAGAATGGCAAACAAAGATTTTGGGACGTCGAGCAGTGCCGCACTGGCTTTCTTGCCGTATCCGGGCGGGTAATCATAGACAATAAACGCGACTTTCTTGTCCCGGTTGGAAGCCTCCCTTAGCCGGAGCCAGCTTTTGGAAAGACCCGTCAATCGATCGATTCTTTCCGGCACGGTATCGATTTTGCCATCATGGAGCGCACCGAGAATAATCGGACAGACCGCTCCGTCCATTTCCGGAATCGAGTAGGTGAACGTGATCTGCATGGGTGAAACGCCAAGCTCGTGCCATGACTCGAAATCCTGAATCAGAAGAGGCTGTGAAACAATATAGGGAGTGTCGAGTTTTTTCATGATTTCATCGCGGGCTTCAGCAGCAGTACCCGGCTTCGTTGAACCGGCAGGCCCGCCGACAAGCCCGAACCCCATCATGTTCACCAGCAGATCGAGCTTTTCCTTCACGAACCAGTCCCTGACAAGAACATGGCCTTCAACTCCCATCACGAATGCAGGCATGACATTGATCCCTTTCTGCTCGAAACCGCGAACCGTTTCGTCGATATAGGTTTTTTCCTGAAGCAGGTGCTTGCGGAAAAAAAGCAGACCTACTTTCTGGCCTTTATTGAAATTTCTGCCCTGTTTTTTCGACCAGCTTTTAAATGATTTGACATCCTTGAAATAAGCCGGAGCATCGGGATGATAGAGACCCATGTTCGGAACATCGACAATAGGCCCCACAGTAAGGGACTCGTTACAGTACTCCCGGAGAATCAACCGGAACATGTTGGCGATATTCTCTGGAGTCGGCTGCATCCAGTAAGAGTAAACAAGCAGCCAGTTTTTGAAATCCTTTGCTTTCTTCGGCACAAGAGGAAGAATCGTGCGCATGATCTTCATCAGCTTCATGTAACCGTAGAGCGCATCTTCGTCACGACCTTTCACCAGCATTTTGGCTACTTTCTTGACTGACTCGGGCATCCCCCCCTTGCCCTCGCTGACCCCATAATTTCCTACTTTCGTCAACGCCATGGCATCGGGCATCGACTCAAACACAAAAACCGTCTTCTCCTTGTTCGAAGCTTGTTCAAGCTGTTCCTTGAACCAGTCAACCTGCTCCTTGAACTGGATCATGCTCATGAACACGCAATCAGCTTCCGAAATGGCTTTTGCAGCTTCGGGATTTTGTTTTTCAAGATCAACATCGGTCCATTGGGTAAGCTCGGCTTCGCTTTTCAGAAGACCGATGATTTTTTTCCAGAGGTTGGTGTTGTACTGTTCGAGTCCGACAATCGCGGCGATCTTGCGATGCTTTGCCATAACTGCTTGGATAAGAAATTAGAAATACTGACCGTCCACCTTATCAGGAAAAACCATTGTATTCTCTGAAGGTATATGATAATACGTAAAAATATGGTAGTAGATAAAAAACCTCCCCTGTCGTTGTAAAAACGGGGAGGCTTCCTTAATGCTCGTACACACGGCTCAACTAAGTGCTGCCATTGCAATCTCTTCCGCTTTGGCATTTGGTAAATAGAAGTAACGCCCGCCAAGTTTTTCCGCAAGTTTCGGCGCCTCTCCCCTTGAAAGGTAGTTCATCTGTGTATCGATCACGACTGAAGCGATGCCTTCGGCGAAAATAGTGGCTGCAAGACCTTCTATCTCTTTTTCCACCTCTTCCTTGGCTGCTTTCGGAGCGTCCTGATCATAGAGCGACTGAAGACTGATATTGCCTCGTCCATCTGTGATCAGCACAAACATGATCTGCGACACGCCTTTGGTTCTCGCCTGTTTTGCGGTTTCCAGACCGAGAAAGAGCGCCGATGCAAGAGGTGTACCCCCACCTGTCGGAAGTACATCGAGTTCGCGCTTTGCACGATCCACACTCTGTGACGGCGGCAGCAGAAGCTGCGCTTCTTTTCCTCTGAAAGAAATCAGCGAAACCTGGTCACGATGCACATAAGCATTCTGGAGCAGATGAGAAACCGCTCCTTTTGCCTGACGCATGCGGTTCAGAGCCATCGAGCCCGATGCATCGACCATGAAAACATAGAGGGTACCGGATTTGTCGCGAAACTTCTTTATCCTGACATCTTCCTTGTTGATTACCAGAGCTGTATTGACTTTTCCGAACTTCTTTTTACGCTCTTGCCTGCGGCTCTCCTGCCAGGGAGCGGCTGAAATCAGGGTGGGAATGATCGCGACCTTGCCGCTGCGCATCTCACCTTCCTGCGAACGGACAAAACGGCCGCGCCGGTTGTTCAATGCTTCACCGCGGCTGCCGGATCTGCTTTTCCTTTTTGCAGCCAGGGAAATATTCATAATGTTGTCCGGAAGCTCGGTCTCGACCGCCTCCATCATAAGCTCCTCGATCATGTCAGGAGTCTCCTCCTGCTCGTCCTCCTCACTGGACTCGGAGTCGGAGTTGTCGTCAGGTGCGTCCTGATCTTCGGATTCAGGAGTTTCGGGAGGCATCTCCTCATCAGGCGGCATCTCATCCATAACATCCTCTTGCTGCGGCATGCGCGTAGCGCGCGGAACAAGCACCAGTTTCAGAGCAAGTTTCAGGTCATCCTCGTCAACATCCGAGCGCTGAGCCAAAGCTGCGCTTGCCATTGCTGCCTTGATGGCAAAAACATCGGCACGATTGCCCTCGACCCCGAGGCTTACCGCTGACTGAATCAACCCTTGCATCTGTTCCTTTGTCATGGAAACAAGCGGAAGCTGCTCTTTGGCTGCCGCAATAAGACCCCTGAGCATTTTCAGCTCGTCCTCCGTATCCTCACTGTCGTTTTTGCCAAGCACGCAGTTGATGATCAACTTGCGAGCCCTGTAGTCGTTCTGGGTTGTGAACGGAACTATCATACCGATCCGGTCGAGCAGTCCCATGCGAACTTCTCCGTCGGACGGATCATAGGTGCCGATAAGCATGAATTCAGCCGGATGCACCTCGCTAAGCCCCTCACGCTCGACAAGCACCGCACCTCTCGACATGGCATCCATGACATGCGATACGGCAGAGCTGTCCAGAAGACTCAGGGAATCCACGTAGAGCACACCGCCGTGGGCCTTCGAGAGCACGCCATGCTGTACAACACGTTCACCTTTGGCAAGTGTCGCCTCGAGATCGACACCGCCTATCAAACGGTCTTCCGTGACATTTAGAGGCAGTTCGACAAAAGGAGTTTCTTCGGGAAGAATATCTGCAAAAGCTCTTGCAAGCGTCGATTTGCCTGACCCTACGGCCGCAGGAATAACCACCCCGCCGAGAGATGGATCGACCGCAAGAAGCATCATCGCTTGTTTGGCCAGATCCATTCCAACAATATCGGTAAAAGCTATCATTATACCTCTTCTACTTCTCCAAGCACCTTTGCAAGCTCACGTTCGATTTTTTCACCCGGATCCATGGTTTCGAGCGGATCTTTACGCAAACGGTGACGCAAAGCAAGCCCGGCAATTTCGCGGACATGGTCCATGGTTACTTCCTTGTCTCCGCTGAATGCCGCAAAAGCGTGCGCTGTCCTGGTAATAGTCAGCTCTCCACGATGACCGTCAATGCCAAGCTGCATACACAGTTTTGCAACATCCGTAAGTACATCGTCCGACATGGTAACCTCGGCAAGCAGCGCCTTGGCATTGAGAATCTTTTTCTGCAGCTTTCTCTGCTCGCGCGACCATTTTTTCAGAAACGGCTGAGGATCTTCGTCATACTCGTGGCGTCTTTTCACGATCTCGACCCTTTTGCCGACATCGGTAATGGTAATAATCCTTGCGTGGAGGCCGAAACGATCAAGAAGCTGCGGCCTCAGCTCACCCTCTTCAGGGTTACCGGAACCGACGAGAACGAAACGTGCAGGATGCCGGATACTGATACCTTCACGCTCAACGACATTTCGACCGCTTGCTGCAACATCAAGCAGAACATCAACAAGATGATCATCGAGAAGGTTTACCTCGTCGATATAAAGAAAACCGCGGTTGGACTGGGCAAGCAGGCCCGGTTCAAAAGCCTTGACACCGCTGGTCAACGCCTGCTCAATATCGATGGTACCGCAAACACGGTCTTCGGTAGCTCCAAGGGGAAGATCGACAACGGGTACCGGAATGTCTTCAATGGTAAGATCTTCAGGGGTCAGGGTTTTTCTTCCCTTCTGGGACTTTTCAGCTTCGATATACTCATCGACACTACGGTTGTAAACATCATCCTTGACTCGTTCAATCATCGGCAACACCTCTGCAAGCGCCCGGACAGTCGTACTTTTACCGGTACCTCTGTGGCCCATGACAAGCACACCGCCGATCCTCGGATCAATGATGTTGAGAATCAGGCTCAGTTTCATCTCTTCCTGGCCTACGATCGCCGTAAAAGGATAAGCCTGTCCTTGCTTCTTTTTGGTTCTCGCTTTCTTCGGGCCGGAAGCCTTCCTGGCAACCGCACCTGCCTTTGCTTTCGTACTTGCTGGTTTCTTTGCAGTTGAAGCAGTCTGAGTCATAATTGATGATTTGGTTAAACACCCTAACCCTTTGCGTTTACTACTGCGGGAAAAGGCTTACTTAATTGAAGACGCTTACAATTAAACCATGAATTTATGCTTTTAGCAAGAGAATAGAAAATGCTTTACAAAAAAGGATCAAGTAAAGTCAAAAGGCAACGGTCAAAAGGCAAAGAAAGATCTCCAGACTTCAGGATTCTGGCTTCAGGGTTCATTGTTCCAACGCATTTTCCGCCGCTTCCCGTATCGACTCGGAAAGCGTAGGATGAGCATGAACTGTTTCGGCAATTTGTTCGGCGGTAGTCCCCAGACTCCGGGCGAGAGCAAGCTCCCCGATCAGTTCCACCGCCCCATGCCCCAGCACATGGCCGCCGAGAAGCTCTCCTGTCCCGGCATCGAAAACCATTTTGACAAACCCTTCCCTGACACCGTAGGCATTTGCCTTCCCGGATGCCGCAAAAGAGGAACGTCCCACCTTCACCGTATAGCCATTCTCCACAGCCTGCTTTTCAGTATATCCCACGCAGGCAACAGAAGGCTCAACGTAGACACAACGGGGCACCCTGGTTTCGTCAACCGGTTTACTTTTCTTTCCGGTTATGGTCTTCACTGCAACTCCGGCTTCAGCCGATGCCTTATGCGCCAACAGCACCCCCCCCCTCACGTCGCCTATCGCAAAGATATTCCCGACATTGGTGCGGCAAAACTCATCGGTCGCAATGAAACCTTTTTCTGTCGCAACCCCTGCTTTTTCAAGCGTAAGTCCCGCCGTGTTGGGTGCCACCCCGACCGCAACAAGCATGCAATCGGCCTCAACAGTCCGTTCGCCGCCGTCCGGCATACCGACCACAGCAAGCATCCCTTTTTCAGTGGCTTCAGCTTTTTTTACAACCGCTTCATTAATAATTTCAATACCGGCTTTGACAAGCGAACGTTTGAGCCCTTCCCCTACCTCGATATCTTCCTGGGGAAGAATCTGCGGCATCAGTTCCACCAATATCACATCACTGCCTGCGGCGCTGTAATACCATGCCATCTCTACACCTATTGCTCCGCCTCCGATAATAAGCATCTTTCCCGGCGCCGTCTGCATTGTAAGCGCCTCTCGACTTGACACAATGGTTTTGCCGTCGAACGTCATGCCGGGAAGCTCCCGTGCATAACCGCCGGCTGCTATGATAATGTTTTCCGCCGTTACCGTTTCTTTAACGTTGCCGTCACGAATTATTTCGAGCGTATGAGCATCGGCAAAAGAAGCTTCGCCGCGTTTCATCGTGACGTTGCTCCGCTTGAGCAAATATTCAACCCCCTTGGAAACGGTAAGAACAACCCTTCGGCTTCTTTTCACAGCCTGAGCTACATCCACCGAAGAGCCATCGATCCTGAGACCAAAGGGCTCTGCCTCGCCTGCGAGACGGAAAATTTCAGCGCTTCTAAGCAGTGCCTTGGTCGGAATACACCCCCAGTTTACGCAAACGCCGCCGATCGCATCCTTTTCAACAATACAAGTCCTCAAACCTGAACGGGCTGCATTGACTGCTGCATCAAAACCTCCGGGTCCTGATCCGATAACAGCCACATCGAAATCAAACGAATTTCCACCTGAATCTGGCGACATGGGAAATGTGCGGTTATTAGTTATATATAATTGCTGTTACGGGACTCCTTTTCACCCATCCAAGATGCAAAATCAGCCGGTAAAAAGCGAACAGGAAGAGCAAAATGCAGAGCGCCGGGAACCGAAAAAAATGACGCTCCAGATTGCAAAAACCCAGAAACCGATGCGTATCGATGTGTACCTTGCGCAGCAGGTAGAAAATGCTACGCGCAACAAGGTTCAGGAAGCCATTTCCGAGCACCGTGTACTGGTAAACAGAAAAATCGTCAAAGCCAATTACAAAATAAAACCTCTCGACACCATAGAGATAACGTTTCTCCGTCCTCCTGCTCCAGAACTTGCTCCTGAAAATATCCCTGTCGATATCATCTATGAAGACGAAGACCTGATGGTCATCAACAAGGCCCCCGGCATGGTGGTCCATCCCGCTTTCGGCAACTGGACCGGCACGCTTGCCAACGCCATCCTGCACCACCTCGGTAAGGGTGCGGAAAAACTCGACACTTCGGAGATGCGCCCGGGTATCGTCCACCGTCTCGATAAAAACACCTCCGGTTTGATTATCGTCGCAAAAAACAGTATCGCCCTGCACAGGCTTGCCAGGCAGTTTGCCAACCGCCGGGTAGAGAAAAAATACCAGGCGATTGTCCGCGGCGTGCCCGATCCTCCAGAAGGAATCATCAGGACAAATATCGGACGCTCGGTACGCGACCGGAAGGTCATGGCCTGTTATGAATATGAGGGCAAGGAAGGAAAAAACGCTGTCACAGAGTACAAGGTACAGAAAGACCTGCACTACTTTTCACTTGTAGAACTCACTCTCCACACCGGAAGAACGCATCAAATCCGTGTTCATCTCCGGCATATCGGTTCGCCCATTCTCGGGGACGAAACCTACGGAGGAACAACGATCGCAAAACTGCCTTTCAGCAAAAGCGAGAGTTTCGTAAAAAACCTGCTGGAACTCGTTCCCCGCCAGGCACTCCACGCTGAAAGTCTGACCTTTTTTCAGCCGACAAGCCACGAAAGAATTTCTCTGACGGCCCCCCTGCCTTCCGATATGCAGGCAGCACTGGAAAAGATTGAAAGAGTATTGCACTGTTGAATTGTCGAGTTGTTGAACTGTTTATTTTTTAAAACATTGGTTTAAGTTCAATTGTAAAGACCGGTTCCCTGCTACCCGGAGGGACAAAAAATTTTTCGCCTTTTTCCAAAGGATTTTTTTTCGGGAAACTGATCTCCGCTTTTAGCCTTTTGACTTTTCTTTTTCTCAATCCTCATAAAATCATATTGATAAACAACCATGAAAGTACTCGCAATCAACGGAAGCCCTCGCAAAGAAGGCAACACGCATAAAATGGTCGTCAAAGTCTTCGAAGCCCTTGAAGCCGAAGGCATCGAGACCGAACTTGTTCAGGTTGGAGGCAAAATAATCCGGGGCTGCCTGTCATGCTACAAATGCATCGAACGCAAGGACAAACAATGCGTTACGAACAACGACCTGTTCAATGACCTTTTTCGAAAAATGCTTGCCGCCGACGGCATCATCCTCGCCTCGCCAACCTATTTTGCCGATATCACCCCTGAACTCAAGGCGGTCATCGACCGTGCAGGCTTTGTTTCCAGGGTAAACGGTCAGCTTTTCCGGCACAAGGTAGGAGGGGCAGTTGTTTCTCTTCGACGCGGAGGCGGTGTCCATGCGTATGACAGCATCAATCACCTCTATCAGATATGCGGTATGTTCATAGTCGGTTCAATCTACTGGAACCTCGGGTTCGGCGGCAAAGTCGGAGATGAAGTCTTCAATGATAAAGAAGGAATGGAAAACATGCTCGACCTGGGCAGATCAATGGCGTTTTTGCTTCGGAAACTCAAAAGCTGAAGCTGTTTCTGCAAGGATCTTTCTTGGTTATCGTCAAACAACGTAAGGACGTCTGCTGGAAAGCAGTTCAGCAGACGCCGATACAAGATGCAAAGGCCCTGTCATCCATGAACCACACATCAGGAGTACCGAATCATGAAAAGAGGCAAACTGTTTCTTGCCGCTGCCCTTGCAACGACAATGGGTTGTCAGACAGCGCCCGCTATGGCGGACGTTAACGTTCACATCAGTCTCGGAGGTCCGCGCGCCATAGCATACCACCCAATATACCATGGCGATTATTTTTACCATGCGGGATACTTCCCCAATCTGTTATTCATTCCGCAGCTCGGGTTTTACGTCTCCATAGGATCGCCCTATGATCTGCTCTTTTTCAACAACTTCTACTATGTCTACCACGGTGGACACTGGTACCACTCACACTACTATAACGGACCCTGGATAGCCGTCAAACACAACAGGCTGCCCCGCAACATCAGGCGCCACCACTGGCATAAGATCAGGGAATACTCCGACCGCGAGTACCGCAGGCATCACAGATATCACCGTTGGCTTAAACATCGTGACGATCGACATCACGTTTATAAAGAAAGACGAAAAAGCATTAGGAACAGTGCCCATTACCAACCGGTGCCCCGTCATTCGGGTAAATTCTACAAAGGAAAATCAGACTATGACGGAAAGAAAATTTACAGGAAGAGATCCGGGGATGAAAGAAGAAACGCTTACTGGGTCCGGCCTGAAAACGAAAGAAGAAAAGCCTACAAAGTCAAGTCCGAGCGTGAAAAAAGAAAGGCGTACAAGGTCAGAACCGACCGCGACAAACGGACGGTGTATAAAGAACGGAAGAAGATAAAAACCTGGCGCAACAACGAGGGAGAAAGAATAGTCGTAAAAGAAAAAACAACAAAAACAAAGCGCTGGGCAAAACAAAACGACAACCGTAAAGGAAAACACTGGGCGGAAAACAGAGCCACTCACAAGGAAAACCGTTACTTTAAAAACAGAAACCGCTCAGGGGGCGAAGTGAAAGAAAACGGCAGGGGGAGAGAGGTTGAGCGTAGCGCCAAACGATGGGCAAGAGTGAACGATCGACGATGACGCATCCGCAACGTGAATTAGATCCCCGGGTTGCGCCCAGGAGGGATAGCACTCTCTCCACTCCCGGTTTCCTTGTATCTTCGAGCTCTTAACGATTGTCGGCTCAAAATACGCGAGGCTGCTCTTTTGAGAGACAGCCTCTTTTTTTTATGCATTAGGAGATTACAACCCGGTTTGAGCATATTACCCGGTGCAAGATCCGGCTAACGAGATGAAGTGACTATGAAAAAAACTGCATACCTTTTCCTTGTTTTCATTCCATTTCTCACAGCATACACGCAAACGGCGCTATCCCAAGATCCTCCCGCAACAGACAAACCGTTTAACGCTCCTATAAAAATAGTCGAAGAAACCTGGTGCGGCAAAAAGGTCGCCGATCCGTATCGGTATATGGAAAACCTGAAAGACCCTTTTGTCAGGCAATGGTTGAAACTACAGGCTGAATATGCGAAGTCGGTTATCGAAAACATCCCTGGTAGAACATCGCTTATTGAAAAAATGCAGGACTTCGACAGCCGAAAGTCTTCCAAAGTATATAACCTCGTCATCACAGACAACGACTGGTACTTCTACCTGAAAAGAACGCCCTCGGACGAAACCGGAAAACTTTATTACAGAAAGGGCTTCAAGGGTGATGAATCGCTGCTTTTTGATCCATCCAGCTTGTCAAAAAACGGTTCGGAAAAGTATGTCGTCAGCAACATTTCACCGACCGATGATGGCTCGAAAATAGCTGTTTCGGTGGCTGCCGACGGTTCCGAAGATGACATTGTGCTGATCATGAATGTAATGTCAGGTCAATTCTACCCGGAAAAAATCGACCGGTGCAGGTTTGCGTCCCCATCGTGGCTGCCTGACGGTAGTGCATTCCTCTACAACCGCCTGCAGAACAGCGAAAAACATGCTATCGATATACAGAAAAACAGCAAAGTCTATCTCCACAAGGTCGGCACCGATCCTTCCTCTGACAGGGAAATTTTCTCCGGCGTTACAAATCCTGAACTGCACATACGGCCGGAAGACGTCCCGTTTGTCCATTATGATAAAGACAGCGAACATCTCTATGCTTTTGTCCAGAATGTCGACCGACGACTTACCGTTTATTATGCGCCCGTATCGGAGCTCAATGCGGAAAAAATCATCTGGAAACCGCTGCTGAAACCTGAAGATAACGTTCATGATTTTGCCGTTACCGAAACGGATCTGTATCTCTACACGCCCGAAAAAGCTCCGAATTTCAAGCTGTTGAAGACTTCGCTCCGGCAGCCCGATATCAGGAATGCTGAAACGGTGGTTCCGGAAAACCCGTATGCGGTTCTTACCACCTTCAACCTCACCAGCAAAGGGATATACTACACACTATCGAAAAACGGGGTCGAGGTGGAATTCTACCACAAAAAATTCGGCGGAGACAAGGCAAAAAAAATAAAACTGCCCCTTCCGGCAGGAACCATACACCTTAGCGCCAAAGGGTTCAAATTTCCCGAAGTATGGATTGTCATCTCCGGATGGAGCAGCGATTATAAACGGTACCGTTACGACGAGACCTCGAATTCCTTTGTTTACGAAACGCTTTCTTCACCGGCTGAATACCCCGAGTATGACGATCTGGTTGTAAAAGAGGTCATGGTACGTTCTCATGACGGGATAAAAGTCCCGCTCTCGCTGATATACCGGAAGGGAATGAAAAAAGACGGCACAAATCCGGTACTTTTCTACGGATATGGAGCTTATGGAAAATCATTACGGCCGTTTTTCAGCCCGTCGCTTCTTCTCTGGACTCACCATGGCGGGCTCCTCGCCGTTGCCCATGTCCGGGGTGGAGGCGAATTGGGCGACGCCTGGCACAAGGCCGGCATGAAAACGACAAAACCAAACACCTGGAAAGACCTTATCGGCAGCGCTGAATATGTTATCGGCAAAAACTACTCTTCGCCAGCCCATATAGCGATCAACGGTGCAAGTGCCGGGGGCATTCTCGTCGGAAAGGCAATGACGGAGCGCCCCGATCTTTTTGCAGCAGTCATTCCCCAGGTCGGCGCCATGAACCCTTTTCGGGGTGAAGAAACACCCAACGGACCGGTCAATGCGCCTGAGTTCGGCACCGTCAAAGATTCCCTGGAATGCCTTGCATTGATAAAAATGGATCCTTATTTGAGTATTCAAGATGGGGACAGCTACCCTGCAGCCCTTGTCACGGCAGGTATCAACGATCCGAGAGTGATTGCATGGCAGCCTGCCAAGTTCGCCGCCCGTTTACAGGCAGCAAGTGCTTCGGGAAAACCGGTGCTATTCTATACGGATTTCCAGTCAGGCCATGGAATCGGTGACACGAAAACCAAGCAATTCGAAACTCTGGCGGATGTGCTGAGTTTTGCGTTCTGGCAGACCGGACACCAAGATTTTCAGCCCGATACCCGAAAAAAGAGGCCGGCACAATAACAAGCAAATCCACCTCAGCCCGAGGTTCTATGAATAAAAAGCTTAACCTGATCCTCAATTAAAAACCAGATAAAGGCATAACCCCAAACAAGTGCGGCTAATTGCCATCCTAACGGTTCCATAAACAGACCATTTACTGCGATAGTTGTCGCAACTAACTGGGTTATAATCACGGCGCTCAATAATATCGTCGATGGCCGAATGGACAGAAAGGACTTTCTTGTCCTGGTAACAAATATGGTAAGATGGCCCGCCACTGAGAACTTGAGGTAAAGAAGTGTCTGAATCACGCCGCGCTCAAGGTGCAAATACTGCTCGGCAAAGTAGAACAGGAGAAATGTTCCCACAACACCGGTAGCCCCAAGAGCTGTGGACAGTGTGAGCACTCTCTGCATATTCCAGACTTCAGGTTTGTCAGAGTAATGTACGTTATCATAAGCAATTGACAGAATTGCCCCATCGTTGAGCAAGGCCAAAAGCACGATCATTACAGCAGTTACCGGGTAAAAATTGAACACCAGTATAGATAGAGTCATGACAACAAGCACGCGGATTGTTTCAGCGATTCGATACGTCGCATAGTTGTTCATGCGCTGAAACGTGTTGCGGCTCTCCTTGACGGCATCGATAATGACAGAAAGCCCGGGCGCGAGCAAGACTATATCGGCTGCCGCCCGCGCCGCATCCGTCGCTCCGGATACAGCGATACCAACATCAGCCTTTTTCAGTGCGGGAGCGTCATTGACTCCGTCCCCGGTCATTCCGGTTATATGACCGCGTCTTTGCAGAGCTTCAACAATGTGATATTTATGCTCGGGAAACACCTGAGCAAATCCGTCGGCATTCTCTATGATATCATCGAGCTGGGCTTTCTTATCGAACACCTTGGCATCCAGTACGTTCTGCCCGAGGTTCAGTTCCGCGGCGATCTCTTTGGCAATGGCAAGCTGATCACCGGTAATCATCTTCACTCCTATCCCCATGGATTTTGCCATATCGATCGTTTCCCGAGAATCCTTACGGGGAGGATCGTAAAGAGGTAATATCCCGAGAAAACCCCAGTTGCCTTCCTTATCCGTCCGTGCGACGCCAAGAGCACGGAAGCCGCGTGAAGCAAGCGTACCGATTGACTCCTGTACGGTCCCTGCTATATCGCCCAGATTCGATGCCAATTCGAGAATAACCTGTGGAGCCCCTTTTGATACCTTGAATATTTCCCCATCAGCACCCTCAACCTCGACTTCTGTTCGCTTGCTGACAGGATTGAATGGTTGAAAATGTCGGATATGAAATGTTTTTAGCTCGTTGTCATCATCAAGGCTGTCAAGTATTGTAAGGTCGATAACATCCTCATCTTCCGCCCTTGAAGCAAGGGCAGCCGCCAGCAGCAGTTCTTTTTCATTATGCGCACCAATGAGAACAGGTTCTCCCAATGTCAGTTTATTTTGGGTCAGTGTTCCTGTTTTATCAGAACAGAGCATATCCAGCCCGGCCATCTCCTCAACGGCGGCAAGACGACTGACAATAGCCTTTTTTGAAGCAAGAATTTTGGCACCGACAGCCATACTGACAGAAAGGACAGTCGGCATAGCAACCGGAATTGCAGCCACGATCAACACTAACGCGAACTGCAAGGTGGTCGTCACCTGATCTCCACGCAATACCGCCACAACAAGAATCAGGACAACCAGAGCAGCTGCAAGAACAACAAGGAAGTTCCCTATGCCTAAAACTGCCTTTTGAAAATGGCTGGTTATAACTGTTGAAGTTACAAGACCGGCTGTTTTGCCAAAATAGGTGTTTTTTCCGGTTGCAGAAACCACTCCATCAAGCTCTCCCCGCTTAACAATGGATCCTGCATAGACAAGACTTCCCGGTCCACGGGTTACCGGAAGCGACTCGCCTGTCAGTGCGGACTGATCGATTTCAAGAGCATCACCGGAACATAGATTGATATCTGCAGGAACAATATCGCCAATACGTAACCGAACCAGATCACCAGGAACCAGATCCCGTGCGGGCATCATCGTCCAGTTCCCGTCTCTTTTGACTTTCGCACGCAGGGCAAGGTGCTTTTTCAGCGCAGCGATGGCGTTTCCTGCCTGAAGCTCTTCCCAAAACCCAAGAAAGGTATTTGAGAATAGCAGGATCATGATAATTATAAAATCCGGCCAGTGGTGAACCAGAAAAGAAAGCACGGCAGCCAGCTCGATCATCCAGGGAATGGGGCCCCAAAAATAGCCAAGATATTTTAAAAAAGGAGATTTCTTCTTTTCTTCAATCTCATTAGGACCGTATTTTTCACGACGCTTTACAGCTTCCGTCGTCGTCAATCCCACAAGTGTTTCAGTGCCGGGGGGGGTTGCTTCTTCAGACATACTATGTATTCATCAGTATTTTCAAGGGTTGTAATTCTTACCAACGTCCTTGTAGTGCTCAGCAGTATGAATAAAACCATTCATCAAAATTCACAATCACGATCCGGAAATACATTCAAGACACAGATCAAACTCCCAAATCGATCAATTGTGCACTATTGAGTAAACAGCAGGTATTTACTTCCTAACGAAGCTGTTACTATCAACATAATACTTCACGGCTCACTTTTGCAATCGTTCTCCTCATGAATCTGAACAGAGGTTGCCATTACTCAAAATCAAAAAATCCTCTCTTCACCTTACTGCTTATCCCCATTACAATAGTCATTACGCTCGTTTTTACGATTGACAAGGACAACTGGAAAGTGCAGAAAGTTGTTGAGGGAGACAGCTTTTTGTTGATAAGAAGCAGCAAAGAGCAGGAAATCAGGCTCCATGAATTGATGCGCCGGAAAATCGAAACGTTCACGAGAAACATGCTGCGGAGAGGAGAGATACCTTTTTCGGAGGCTAACCGGGACAGGTACGGCGGGGACAAAGAGGTAATCATGGTGCGTAGCAAATCGGCAGAAGTGCCGTAAGAAATTAGACACGGCGCTGTACTTCAGCCAGCAACTCCTCAGAGTTGATCGGTTTTGCAAGTACAACGTCACATCCGGCTGCTTTTGCGGTTTCCCTTTCTTCAGGATCTGCAAATGCTGTCTGTGCAATAACCGGTAAATCCGGTCGAATCTCCTTAATTCGGCTTGTTGCCTCATAGCCGTTCATGACCGGCATCTTCATATCCATGAGCACGACACGGATATCGGGTTCCTGTTCGACTTTTTCGACAGCCTCCCGGCCATTCTCAGCAAGAATAACCCTCACCTGTTGTCCCGACAAGACACCTTTTAAAAGCAAACGGCTTATCGAGTTGTCATCGACAACCAGAATCGTAAACCCGGATGGAAACGCATATCTGTTATCTTCAACATTTTTCTTCGATCGGTTCTTTGCTTTCATGAAACCGGTATACGGAATCGAGAAATAAAAGACGCTTCCTTTCCCAGGCGTTGAATCAACCCACATCGTACCGTTCATCATCTCAACAAATTTCTTGCCGAGACTGAGACCAAGACCAGCTCCCTCATATCCACGTGTTGCATCAAGCGATACCTGTCTGAAACGCTCAAAAATTTTCACCTGCTGTTCACGAGGAATCCCGATTCCCGTGTCTCTCACATAAAATTCCAGCATTTCACCGTTTTTTTTGTAACCGAACGCAACATCTCCTTCACTGGTGTACTTCAACGCATTACCGACCAGATGCGACAACACCTGGTTGAGCCTGGCTTTATCCGTAACAATAACACTGTCTTTTACGGAAAGACCCATCTCACAGGAAAAAGAAAGCCCCTTTTTCCTTGCCTGCTCATTGAAAGATGCATGTATGCTCTCAATCACTTCATTGACATTTGTCGTATCAGGGTACAGTGACAATTCACCGGTTTCGATCCTTGAAATATCAATGAGGTTATTGATAATCGAAAGCATACGTTTGCCGCTTTCGTGTATAAGCTCGATATACTGCTCTTTTTCCTCACCGGACAAGAGTGGTTCTTTCAGAAGAGCGGAAAAGCCAAGGATGCCATTCATAGGGGTACGGATCTCGTGACTTATATTTGCAAGAAAACACGACTTAAGACGATCGCTTTCTTCGGCTTTCTCCTTAGCCTCGACCAGTTGTTCCCATAACTTTTTCTTTTCGGTAATATCTTCTTTTACAGCCACAAAATTGGTAATGACCCCCTGTTCATTGGTTACAGGAGATATACTGGCTACCTCCCAGTAAAGCTCACCGTTTTTCTTTTTATTGAGAAACTCTCCGTGCCACTCCTTGCCGGCAAGAATGGTTTGCCAGAGGTTCTCGTAGAAACCAGGAGGCACTTTGCCCGATTGCAGGATACGCGGATTTTTCCCCAAAACCTCGTCACTGGAATAACCTGTCAAATCGGTGAACTTGGGATTGACGTATTCGATGTTTGCGTTTCTGTCGGTTATTACAACAGTAACAGGATTTTGTTCAATCGCCTTGCTGATTATTTTCAGCTTTTCCTCAACCTGTTTTTCGTGTGTAATGTCATCATATACAGTAACAACCTCGCCTCCCGGCAGTTTGAAAATATAATTTTCCCTCCACCCGGCAACTCTCTCGTCTTCATACATCGATAAAGGACGGTGCTCAGGCGTCCCGGTCTTCCAGACACGTTGAAGAGCATCAAAAAGCCCGAATTTCTTTACGCCGGGAAACACTTCCTGGATGCTCTTCCCGATAACATCATTTTTCCCGAGTTTGTCAATTTTTTCGGCGGATTTGTTGAAATCCCTGAAAACAAAATCATTCCCGCCATCTACGGCATCATACACAGCAACGCCGCTGCTTATATTTTCAAAAAGCTGTCTGAACCGCTCTTCGCTCTCCTTGAGCTTCAAGTCTGGAACTCCGCAGTCGGCTGCGGCATTCTCAAGTTCAGAAATTCTCAGCCGCAATGCCTTGAGCTCACCAACCAACTGAGAAAAAGTTTTTTCTTCGTCCCTCATGATATTTTGTTGATATCATTACCGTCAAGTCATGGGATAATTCTGTATAAACAGAAGCAGGGACATCCTCATAATGTTACCTTTTTAAGGTAAGGAAAACAAGCAGATTTCCGACAAAACACTTCAAAAACGAGTAATTAACAGGGTACCGTAACGTGTTTTTCTTCTTTTTATTCAGGGATAGTATTAACGCGAAAGGCTGTTATTTTTTCAGGGCCAGCTCACCTGCTATGCAGCCAATGCGGAACTCTCAGGCATATTCAATGGTAACGTGGTTCTCAGGGCCGCCGGAATCACCCTTGATTCAACAACAGTTATCGCTCCCGAAAAAGAGCGGGAAGAGCGAGGAATGAAAAAATCGGCGAGTTTGCAGCC
Source organism: Chlorobiales bacterium (assembly GCA_022360275.1). Lineage (GTDB taxonomy): Bacteria > Bacteroidota > Chlorobiia > Chlorobiales > Chlorobiaceae > Prosthecochloris. The sequence continues at coordinate 13,358 of JAKSDC010000196.1, read as the reverse complement.
GCGACTGCAGTGGTTGCACGGTTTCTGCAATGTCGCAAGCACCATTGCCGAAGCCTTAAAACAAACCGTGCCTGAATGATTTTTCTCGGCCGGACACACGGGTCCGCCCCTACCGGTATTCAGCCAACATCTTCTCAAACGCTTCGCCGGAAACCTCGTGCTCGTAGAGGGGAATATGGGTGATACCGAGAAGGTCTTCGTAAAGCTCTCGTCCGTCACGGCGGTAGATGACGCCGAGAGGCAGTTTCTCGGTTTCGATGGCTTTTTCGAATGCCTGTGTGCGGTCATTGGAATCGTAGTCGTCAGGCAGATAGTAGGTGTTTTCTTTGAACCACTGGTAGGTGTTCATCTTGTTGAAGATCACACAGGGCTGGAAAATATCGACAACGGCAAGACCCTTGAAAGAAACCGCCTGTTTGATGATCTCCTTGGTTTGTTCGCTGTCACCGACACTGGCACGTGCAACGAACGGTGCATCGAGAGCGACCAAAACCGCAATCGGGTTGAACGGTTCAAGCATGACACCGTTCACCTGGAGAGAAGTTTTCATGCCCAACTGTGATGTCGGCGAAGCCTGCCCTTTGGTCAGGCCGTACACCATGTTGTCATGCACGATCACGGTTATATCGTAGTTACGGCGAATGGCATGCAATAAATGATTTCCACCTTCTCCATACATGCATCCGTCGCCAGACTCTGCAATAACAACAAGATTACGGTTGGAGAGCTTGACGCCCATTGCTACAGGGAGAGCACGCCCATGCAAACCGTTGAACATATGAGCATTGACATACTGAGGCGTTTTTGCTCCCTGCCCTATTCCCGAAACAATCACAAGGCTCCGCTGCTCGATATCAAGTTCATGAAGCGCATCTTTAAGGACATCGAGAAGCCTGTAATTGCCGCAGCCCGGGCACCAGCCCATTTTTTTGCCCTGCGTGTCAAAAGGATTTTCAGTCATGCCGTACTTTTTCTAATGCCTCAACAACTTCTTCAACCGAGAACGGTTCGCCGATCGCTTTGAGAATTCTCCGTGACACATGTACGCCGAGTTCACGGTTCAACAAATCGGCAAACTGACCTGTTGCATTGTTTTCCATTACGATAACATTTTTTGTATCGAGCAGCTCCCCAACCGCCGGATTCAAAGGAAACAACTGCGAAAAGTGCAAACCGGCAATATCTTCGCGCCGCAGGGTATCGATTGCTTCTTCGAGCACTCCCTGGTTTGAGCCCCAACAGATAACGACGTTTTCAGCACCCCGAGGCCCAAACCGTTCGGGCATAATCGACTCTTTTGTCAGTACATCAAGACGTTTGAGCCGCTTGTCCACCATTTTCCGGCGGAGTTCGAAATTTTCAGTCAGGTGACCATTTTCGTCATGTTCGTGAGAGTCAACCTTCACAATACCGTCCCCATAGCCGGGCACACCCCGGGGAGACAACCCATCACCGGTCAAATGATATCTTTTGTACCCTGCACCTGTTTTGACGATATGCCGTTTTACAGGCTGTCTGACTATGTCAGATTCCTGAACAGAAGCAACTGAATCCAAGAAAAACTGATCGGTCAGCACGAAAACAGTTGTCTGATATCTATCGGCAAGCTGAAATGCCCGCTGCATCAGCTCAATCGCCTGCGCAAAGGTTCCGGGAGCCAGTATCACCCGCGAAAACTCTCCATGACCAGCATATAGGGTCAGATTGAGATCAGCCTGCTCGGTCCTTGTGGGCAGTCCTGTCGCCGGCCCGGGCCGCTGACCGAGATGTACCACGAGCGGCACCTCGGTAACTCCGGCAAGGCTCACACCTTCTTCCATGAGTGCAAAACCGCCACCTGAAGTAGTAACAAGTGCCCGCGCTCCTGCGTACGAAGCCCCCAGCGCAGCGTTGATTGCTGCAATCTCGTCCTCAGCCTGGTCAACGACAATATTGAAGTCGTCGGCATTATGGGCAAGAAACGTCAAAAGACCTGTCCCCGGGGACATGGGATAGGACGAAATAAAACTGCTGCCGGCTGCGACGGCTCCGATCCCCACAGCCGTGGTTCCATCGATCAGCAGTTCTTCAGGCGGTGCTTCGGCAGGCATGATCGTCACTTCGATCTGATTCTTTGTTGCTGTTTTCAGGCCGAAATCATATCCGAGCCTTGCGGCAGCAATATTCTGCGAAACGATTTGCTCTCCCTTGGCGGCAAACTGTTCCGAGAGATATGCTGAAAAAGCATCGAGAGAAACCCCAAGAAGGCCAAGTGCTAATCCAACGGCAACGGTGTTTGAAAAAATAGGATTTCCGGCCTCTTTTGCGAACCCTGCAATAGGTGTATCGATAAAACCGGCAATATCCTTCCCATCAACGTGATCTCTCTCGGCAAACACCAGAGTGGATTCTTCGATGCGCTCTTCGAGATGAGCTATGGCATCTGCATTAAGTGCAACCAGAAAATCCATTCTGTGCACATAAGCCCTGCGCTTTTTCCCGGTTATTCTTACTTCCGTGGAATTGCTCCCCCCCCTGATACGGGACATGAATTCGGTGCAGGCAAAAACGTAATAGCCATTCCTTTTGAGTACCTTCACGAGGGCATTGGCTATTGTCTGAACGCCTTGACCTGCAGCTCCTCCAAAGACTATAGAGATATCATTTTCAAAGTGATACATCGCCAACGCTTTTCACCATGCAGTAAGCAGGCATCGGAAGTTTCTGCACGTAAAAATAAGGCACTGTTATAGTTACGACGCCGTCCACCCGCTGACCATTTTTACGCGCAGGATAATATTCCGAAGCCATAGCCGCCCTGATCGCCGATTTATCAAAAACCTCGCAGTTGAATGGGTCATGTTTCACAATAACCGCCTTTTTCGGAATACCGTTTTTGCTGACCAATACCTTCACGAAAACAGTCCCCTCCGCACCTGAAAGCTTTGCTGTCGATGGGTAGTAAGGTTTCTTCAAAAGTTTGAGCATGGGCTTGTGCGTTCTTTTTTCCTTTACCACCCTGAACTTGTTATAGTCTAACACCTTGACATAGGTCCTGCCGTAACTTTCTTTTACCTTGAGCGGAGAAATGCGGGAACGTTTCTTCGGCACTTTCACATACGGTTTTTTCACCTTGTTGTCAGGATACGTTTTAGCTGTCCATGGCTGCAGAGAACTGTCTTTCAGACGAAACCAGACAGGAACGGTAAGCCAGCGCATTACCGGCACTCCTTCCCTTTTTCCCGGTTTGTACGAAGCTGTCATCAGTGCGGAAATGACGGAGTCATCGAACACCCAGCATTCTGGTGATTCACGTTTCAGGATTTCGGCCTTGACGGGACGTCCGGTCTCGGCAACAAGCACTTTGCCAACCACCACCCCTTCGATACCGTTTCTTTCAGCCGATAACGGGTAACAGAATTTCAGTTTGGACTTGAAAGATGGAGATTGCCCGCAGATTGCAGGTTGTGACACAAGAAAAACAGGGGCAAAAAGTGTGAGATAAATAAAAATTTTGTTCAGTGTTAACCGCAAGTATCCATCCCTTTTCATAGCTCTCTTTTTAGGGTTGTCACAAAGCTTCCTTTTTTACCTCTGAACACAAATTACGTTTTTTACCGCAACAAACCGCAAATACGGCGCCCGTTTCGAGAAAAGAACTTTCCCAAAAAAGCCTGAAAGCGGAACACACAAACGGAAAACTCGTTTTGTAAAAGAACCTTAACTGCTTACCTTTTTCACAAACCGGGATACTGAAAACCTGAACCAAAATGCAGAATCGCAAAGTTTTTCTTATAACAGGCGCTTCCACCGGAATCGGGGAAGCTGCGGCAAAAATGGCCGTGGATTCCGGATACAGGGCCGTACTCGCCGCCCGGTCGGCGGGCAAACTCGAAGCATTGCGCGATGAGCTTGGTGCGGATAATGCTCTTGCTGTTGCCTGTGATGTATCAGACCGGCAAGCTCAGAGACATATGATCGATATGACCCTCGAACATTACGGGCGGATCGATGTGGTTTTTGCCAACGCAGGATTTTCAAAGGGCTCCCCGTTTTACGGCGGTGAAGACAAACTTGATGAATGGAAAGAAATGGTGCTTACCAACGTTTTCGGTGCTGCCGCCACTGCACGGTTATGCTTGCCGGAACTGGTAAAAACCGGCGGGCACCTTCTTATCACCGGCTCGGTTGTCGGTCACATCACCTCGATTCGCAACTTCTACTCCGCAACCAAGTGGGCGGTCAGTGCAATTGCACAGGCAGTGCGAAACGAGATGGTCGGAACCGGTGTTCGCGTTACCCTTGTGGAACCAGGCGTGGTCGACACACCTTTCTGGGGCGCGGTACCGAAACCCGGCGCTCCTGAACTGCAGCCGGACGATGTTGCCCGCGCGGTGATGTATGCCGTCAGCCAGCCGCCGCATGTGGATGTGAATCAGGTGTTAATCCGGCCCACAGGACAACCCCATTAAGTCCGCCGAAAAGCACTTTAGGGCACCTCTATTTATATTGCCCTTTAATTCCCTATCAGTCTGAATGTAGAACTTGCCGGGAGATCATCGCTTGACTTGTACTGTCCGATAATCTGCATTACCAATGCCAATGTTTTCATTGAAATACTATTGTAGGCATTCTCTCCTGGAATGTTTCTTGGGATGAGATAAGTAACATCATCATATTTTACATCGACCAGTGCATCACCATGTGAATTCGAACGGGCTTTTTCAACATAAATAATTGGCCCCTTTTTCTCGTCACCACCTACCAATGGCCACACCCTCTCTCCTTCCTGAAGCATCCCCTCTGTTTGAGCCTTGACAATTTTACCGAGATAATAAATGATCGACTGCGGTGATCGCAGGTAGACCAATGCAAAACGACCGTCCTCTCCGTTCCTTTTTTCCTTGCTCGTAGTTCTATGCGGCATCGTCAGCCGGTATTTATTGTTTACGATATAGGAACCGGCTTCGGGACCCATTGGCTTGGCATTGAACAAGACCTCTCTTTCTTTTCCATCACTGCCTTTTGTACCGCGGCGATCTCCGTAAAAAAGCCCCAAATCATAATCATTTACCAGTCGCCCAACCTCTTTCGCAAACTTTTCAAACGCTTTTCTGTCAACAGGATCAGGATCATTAACAAACTTATCTGTAATAACAGCCTTACCTTTTTTCCTTTCCAGCAAAACAATCTTTTCTATGAACAAGTGAAACAACAACTGTTTCGGCCAGCCTTGATCCCAGTATAATTTAACGGTTTCAGGAGCAACGGGATGCAGAATGCCTCGCATGAAATCCTGTTTCTGGAGAATACCTATTTCATAGTCAATCCCGGGGTTGACAGTCAACGCCGGACTCAACACGTTGTCGTCAGGCTCTAAAGAAATATCGAGAATGATCGTTTCTTCACTTATCCCAGCTCTTCCTGACAGTTTGGTAAAACCGGTAAAATACATGGGACTGGATTTACAGGCCCTGACAATATTCAGCAGTAAAAGCTTGTTCTCAGCTTCTTCCACCGCTTTATTCAAACTGACTGCCTGAGATGTGAGGTCTTTCGAAGCACTACACCCTCCAACGGCAAACATTATCGTTAAAGCCGCACAGAGTTCGCCAAATTTTCTCATAAAGCTGTTGATATCGTTCAAAACAAAACAGCATTGAGTAAAAATATAAAGAAACGATAACCCAGCAAGAATCCTTTTTTCAAACCGGGTAACGCCGAAGCAAAAAAAGAGCGAACATAAGGAATCTTTTTCATCGACATCATTGTTACTCATCAAAACTCTTCGACTGCCGGACAGCCCTACCCTTCATTCTAAACCATACAGATCGGAAAATCTGTTGCCGAATGCATCAAAACAACAGCACCATAGCCCTCAACGGTCACAAGCACCGCTTTTTCGATACCGGAGAATCAAAAAAACCAACGCTGTTGCTGCTTCACGGCATCTCCTGTTCACTGGACTTTTTTGAACAGGCCGTTCCTTACCTTTCGCTCTCGTTCAGAGTCCTTGCGCTTGACCTGCTGGGGTTTGGGGAATCGGACAAACCGAAAAAAGCACCTTATTCTCTCAACCTGTATGCATCACTGATCAGGGAGTTTATGAAGAAAACCGGAAATGCCGGCAACAGGGAAGCGTTCGCTGTAGGCCATTCAATGGGCGGCAAATACCTTTTGGCAACCGAACTTCTCTATCCGGGAAGTTTTGACAAACTGGTTCTGAGCAACACTGACGGTTTTGCAGAGCAGCCTTTCTGGGTGAGAGGAATAAGCCTGCCCGGCATAAAACAGGTACTGAAAAAGGTTTTCACCAGCGAAACGGTTGCATCGAAGGCCTTCAAAACAGCGTTTTATGACCCGGAACGGGTCAACAGCGTTTCTTATAAAAAAAACCTCATGATATCGAGGAACAAGGATGCTATAGAGACGGTTATGGCTCTGAACAGGAATTTCAGGCAGCTCGACCTCTTACGGACCGGGCTTCGGCAGCAGCTCAACCAACTCAATATCCCTGTTTTAATTTTATGGGGGGATCATGATCAGTATATTCCACCATCTGTTGCCCGGATAGCACACAACGAAATCCCCGGCTCGGAGTTGTATATTTTCAAAAACTGCGGTCACGCTCCCATGCTTGAATACCCCGAATCATTCAGCAGCAAGATCGCCCGCTTCCTCCTCAACGACCAACAATAATCCTCTGCAATGCTCATTACATTCGAAGGTATAGATGGCGCAGGAAAATCAACCCAGGTAAAGAAACTGAAGAAATATCTGATGGAAAAAGGTCATGACGTCATTACTCTGCGGGAACCTGGCGGAACTGTCGTTGCAGAGAAAATCCGGGATCTTCTCCTGGAAAGCAAACACGACATTACTCCCGTCGGTGAGCTCCTGCTTTTTTCGGCAAGCCGTGCAGAGCTTGTACAGAATGTCATCTTGCCGGAGCTCAAGCGAAACAAGGTGGTTATTCTGGATCGCTTTTACGATTCGACGACGGCATATCAGGGCTATGGCCGGGGACTGGAGTTGCAACTCCTGCAACAGATAAACGCTATAGCCTCTTTCGGCCTGCAGCCCGATTGTACGTTTTTCCTAGACATTTCGCCAGAGGATGCCCTTATCAGAAAGTTTTCCGAAAAGTCCCTCCCTCTTGCTTTTGAAGAAAGTGAGCTTGACCGGATGGAAAGTTCCGGGCTTGCATTTTATCAAAAGGTCAGGAAGGGCTACATGAAGCTCCTGGAAAACAATGAGCGCTTCGTGCTGCTCAACGCAGGAGATGAGCCTCAAGCCATCCATGACCGGATCATTCAAAAACTGGCTTCTCTTTGCAAAAACACGGCCTCGACAGAGCCTGCAAAAAACAGGAAGCAGTGAGACATCAGGATAAAACCATTCGATACAAACAAAACCGGCCCCCTGACTTTTGAACCCTTTAACTCCAACGTTACTTTTTCGCAAAAAGTAAATCCTTTAACCGGATCTTTTGTTAGATTGTTATTCATGTTTTCGTAAAAACACTGCTTCGGCAACCTCGAACCCATGCAACAACTCATTCTCAGAGAAAAGAAACTCGAGACTTGCACGTCACCCATCACACTTCAGGATATCCGAACGCTTAAGGAGCTTTACCAGCTTAAATCCGAAACACGTGACTTGCGGCAACCCATTGTACGCAATATCATGAAACAGAGGGTTGTCGGCCAGCAGTGTGTCGAGTCGTTAAAAAATGCCCTTTATTCGCTTGAGACCATCCACATCGACGACTATACCGGGCAGCGGGTGTTGCGGCTTGATGGAAGGAAACAGATTGAAGTTGACCTGACCTACGAGATCAGAGAGTTGAAAAAAGACATTTATTATCTTGAATATGGTGAGGATCACTTTATCAATTATCTAGCCAAATTCATACCCGATTTCCGTAAATACATAAACGAAGGCATCGAAAAACTTCGCGGCAAATCTTTCAATGCATTCATTACCGACCGTGACGGCACGACAAACAATTACTGCGGCAGATACCGCTCATCCGTCCAGCCGATCTATAACTCGGTATTCCTGTCCAGGTTTGCCAAGAACTGCTGCAGTTTTCCGATTTTCATTACCTCTGCTCCGCTCAAGGACTTCGGCATACTGAACGTATCGATAAATCCCAGCGATATTTTTTTCTATGCCGGCTCGAAAGGCAGGGAGTTCATCGACCCGCAGGGTGAGTTTCACAGCTTTCCTATTGACGAACAAAAGCAGGAGCTCATACACCTGCTTAACGAAAGACTGCAACAGTTGCTCGAAGATCCGAGTTTTGAAAAATTCAATTTTATCGGATCGGCCTTGCAGTTCAAGTTCGGTCAAACAACCATCGCCCGGCAGGATATCACCTGCTCCATCAATCCAGAAGAATCGACTGCATTTCTTGAAAAGGTCAAAAGTATCGTTAAGGAAATCGACCCCGAATGCAGAAACTTCAGGATAGAAGATACCGGCCTCGATATAGAGATAATTCTCACCATCGGCCAGAAGGGAAACGATTCCGTCAAGGATTTTGATAAAGGTGACGGGTTGGAATTCATTTGCAGGACAATCGACATCGATACGAGCCGTGGCCCCAACCTGGTCTGCGGCGATACGGCTTCAGATATACCGATGTTGAAAAAAGCGGTTGAATTATGTGATGATGTTTGGACAATTTTTGTCACCAGGGATGAGGACCTTGCAAAACAGGTGCAGCAGATCTGCCCGCAGAGTCTGGTCGTTCCGTCACCGGACATTCTTCTTACCATTCTGGGGCTGCTCTCGCTGTAGCGCCTTTTCTTATTTTCACAAAATTTCAATAACCAGTTTCATCTACTATGCTTAAAGGTGTCATTTTCGATCTGGACGGAGTTGTAACAGGAACAGCGAAAATCCACAGCCTCGCCTGGGAATCGATGTTCAACGCATTTCTTAAAGAATATGCTGAAGCAAATAACGAACCTTTCGTACCGTTCGACCCTGCACTCGATTACCTGGGATATGTTGACGGCAAACCTCGCATGGAAGGGGTCAGGAGTTTCCTTGAATCACGCGAGATAGAGCTTCCTTTCGGCGAAATTGACGATGTACCGGAAATGCCCACCATCTGTGGCCTTGGAAACCGCAAAAATGAAGTTTTCACGGAAATCCTCATCAAGGAAGGTCCCGAGGTATTCCAAAGTACCGTCGACTTCATCCAGGAACTGAAATCAAGAGGCATACGTATCGGTATTGCTTCCTCCAGCAGAAACTGCAAGCTTATTCTCGAACTTGCAAAACTCGAGGACCTCTTCGAAACAAGAGTAGATGGCGAAGTCTCTCTCGAACTCGGGCTCAAAGGCAAACCCAACCCGGACATTTTCACAACCGCTGCGGACAACCTCGGCCTTCACCCTCATGACTGCGTTGTCGTAGAAGATGCGATTTCCGGAGTTCAGGCCGGCTCCGCAGGCAATTTCGGTCTGGTGCTGGGCATCGCCCGTGAAATCGAGGGAATGCGGCTGCAGGAAGAAGGCGCTGATATCGTAGTCAGAGATCTCGGCGAAATCAGTGTCGATGAGATTTTTGAGTGGTTTGAAGAAGATTTGGTCGAGGATGGCTGGAATCTTCGCTATGCAACGTTTAAGCCCGAAGAGGAAAAGCTGCGTGAAACACTGACGGCAATCGGCAACGGCTATCTTGGCACAAGAGGAGCATATGAAGGCTGCAAAGCATCCGAACACCACTACCCGGGAACATATCTCGCCGGCGTGTTCAACAAGCTCCCTTCAGACGTACATGGGGAAACCATTTATAACAACGATTTCGTCAACTGCCCGAATTGGCTTCCGATAGAGTTCAGAATCTGTTGCGGCAATTTTATCAATCCGTTCGACCAGAAAATCCTGAGTTACCGCCAGGACCTTGACCTGCAAAATGCTGTCATGAATCGTGAAATCGTTTTCCAGGACAACCTCGGAAGGATCACCCGAATATCCAGCAGACGTCTGGCAAGCATGGATAACCCTCATCTTTGCGCCCTGCAGTTCTCCTTCGTCCCGATAAATTATTCGGGCGATATCGAGTTCAGAGCCGCGATTGACGGCACCATCGAAAACAAGGGCGTAACAAGGTACAGCGCTCTTGCTTCCGATCACCTTGAACATGTCGACAGCGGTGTTTCGGGTAACGGCATTTTTCTGCACGTTCAGACCAACAGTTCGCATTACCAAATAGTAACTCACACAAAATGCAGTGCACGGGCTTACGGTTCAACGATAAAAGCTGAAAAAAGCATTGAATCAGCGCCGCGATACATTGCCGAACTGTTTAAAGTTCCGCTTGACAAAGGTCAGAAATGCACGATTGAAAAAATCGCGGCGTATCATACATCACTCGACCACGACAACGATGATCCGAAAGCAGCGGGTGACAACATTATACACAATGCCGGAGGTTTTGCAGAGCTGCTTGAAGCCCATACCTCGGCATGGCAAAACATCTGGGACAAAAGCAACATCTCCATTGATGGAGACCGGTTTAGTCAAAAAGCGCTTCGGTTCCATACCTACCATCTTATGGGAACCGCTTCGCCGCACAACCCTTCCATCGATGCCGGTATGCCGGCAAGAGGCCTGAACGGGGAAGCTTATCGCGGACACATCTTCTGGGACGAAATCTACATCCTCCCCTTTTTCATCCATCATTTCCCCGATATCGCCAAAGCCCTGTTGATGTATCGTTACAACAGGCTTGACGCAGCCAGAGCGTACGCCAGGGAAAACGGTTACGAGGGAGCTATGTTCCCGTGGCAGACAGCCGACGACGGTAGCGAGGAAACACAGATTGTCCATTACAACCCTCAAAGCGGAACTTGGGGACCTGACCTGAGCAGAAACCAGCGTCATGTTTCCATCGCCGTGTTCTATAACACCTGGCGGTATGCTCATGAAACCAGTGACACGGAATTCCTTCAGCAATATGGAGCCGAACTGCTGTTTGAAATAGCCCGCTTCTGGTCGAGCATTGCCAGACACCTTCCCGATACAAACCAGTATCACATTGAAGGCGTCATGGGACCGGACGAGTTTCATGAAAAACTCCCGGGAAGCCACAAGGAAGGATTGAAAGACAACGCCTACACAAACATTATGGCAGCATGGCTTCTTGAAAAAGCCATCGAGCTATCCGAAACGCTTGACCCATCGGTCATGGACAGACTCGTCACCGAGATCAATCTCGGATACGATGAAATCGAGGAGTGGAAAAAGATCTGCAGCAACATGCATATCATTCTTACGAAAGATGGCATCCTCGAACAGTTTGACGGCTATATGGGCCTCAGGGAGCTCAACTGGGATCAGTACAGGAAAAAGTATGGAGACATACACCGTATGGACAGAATCCTGAAAGCAGAGGGCGACTCGCCGGACAATTACAAAGTTGCAAAGCAGGCCGACGTACTGATGACTTTCTATACGCTTTCACCTGTTGAAGTCCAGCACATTCTTGAAAAGAACGGCCATAAGATCGATGATCCGATGAAACTGACAAGGGACAATTACAACTACTATGAACCCCGTACCAGTCATGGTTCTACACTCAGCAAGGTTGTTCATGCAATCATTTCCAGTTATCTGCACGACGGCCATGAAACCGCCTGGCGCTGGTTTATTGAATCACTGAAAAGCGATATCGAGGACACTCAGGGCGGAACAACACAGGAAGGCATTCACTGCGGAGTAATGGGAGGAACCCTTGACGCTGTAACACGCTATTTTGCCGGCATATCGTTTGCCAATGACGTGCTGAATGTCCACCCCAACCTTCCAAAGCACTGGAGGTCCCTGGATCTGAAAATATGTTTCCGCAACAGTTGGTACCGCCTTGTCGTCGATCATAAAACCATCACCGTACACCTTCTCGAAAGCCCGGAAAAGAGCGTCATTGCAAATATCGCAGGCCATAAGGCAGAGATCGGCAAAGGAGAAAACGTATCCGGAAGCTGCTGACTTGCCGGCCTTCGATTCTACATGAGGATTTCGGGCACTGCTCAACGAAGCAATTGGACCGCAGAATAAATAAAGAGAGGTGCCCTTGTTTGTTTTTTCTTTGGGAAACGGTATATAGTAGCACATTATCTTCCCATATTCTTGACCTATTGTCCCTTACGTTATGCGGCTTTCAAATTTTCGATATACCTTACCGAAGACCAGAATCGCTGACCGTCCGGTCGTGGAGCGTGATACCTGCAAGTTGATGGTGCTGAACCGTAGAAAAAAGGAAATTGATCATAAAGTATTCTCCGACATCGCTTCGTATTTCAAGAAAGGTGACCTTCTCATATTGAACAACAGCAGGGTTTTTCCCGCCAAAATCTTCGGTCAGAAAGAAAAAACCGATGCGAAGATAGAAGTTTTTCTTTTACGCGAACTGAACAAGGAAGCCGGCTTATGGGATGTTCTCGTAGACCCGGCAAGAAAAGTACGTGTCGGGAACAAGATATATTTTCAGGATGATGTCGTTGCCGAGGTAGTTGACAATACAACATCCAGAGGACGCACCATACGGTTTCTCAATCCTGAAATAGATGTTTTCGAACTGGTGGAAAAAATAGGGACGGTCCCCCTCCCGCCATACTTTACCAGAAAACCCGACGAATCGGACCGTACCGACTATCAGGCGGTCTATGCCTCTCAAACCGGTGCCGTGGTAGCTCCGATGGCCGGCCTTCACTTTACGATGCCGCTGCTTGAAGAAATCAAGAAAAAAGGGGTAAAGATACTTCAGGTAACTCTCCACCCGAGCCTCAGTTCGTTCAACGCAATCGAGGTAGAGGATGTTTCCAAGCACAAGATGGATTCTGAGTATTTCAACATTCCCTACCAGACAGCAATGGAAATCAACGATACCAAGCTCAACAAATCAGGCAGAGTGATCGCTGTCGGGACAACAACCTGCAGGGTGCTTGAGGCTAATGCGACAGTCGAGGGGAAAATAAAGTTCGGCCAAGGCTGGACAGATAAATTCATATACCCACCCTACCAGTTCAAGGTTACCGATGCGCTTGTCACAAATTTTCAGCAACCGGAAACTACGCTGCTCATGATGGTCAGCGCATTTGCCGAGTACCGTCTGTTGATGGACGCCTATAAACTGGCCCTGAAAAACGACTACCGTTTTCTTGCATATGGTGATGCCATGTTTATCCATTAGGGAATGACCACAAGTAATATTTACTAATGGGCACCTCTATAAATTGTCGCGAGCGCCTTGAGTACGAGGCGAACGGAGCGCAGAAACCGGAGTGTACACGTAGTACATGAGGATTTCGAGCACCGATCAACGAAGTAATCATGGTGCACAGCAAATTAATAGAGGTGCCC
>JAKSDC010000141.1 GCA_022360275.1 Chlorobiales bacterium | reverse complement strand
TTTGGATACAGAACTTAAGAAAGGAACCAGGATCATTCGTGAGTTATGGGAAGAGTCGTTAGTTCTGACAGGTACCTTCCTGTTGATCATTCCTGGCTTTTTAACTGATACCATTGGCCTGGCGTTCTTAACCCCATACTTCCGTCGACTTTGCCTTGATACTATTGATAAAAACTGATGAGGACCGGGTAATGGGCTTTTCCCGTATGATCAGGCGAAATGTTTTAGCGTTATTTCTTCTGCTTATAGTTGTATTATCATCTTTCGGAAACAGATCACACGCGGACAGCCTGGAAAGTGAATTTGGATATCTGGAAAATTTCAGTGATGTCTATAACCTGATCAAATCCAAATATGTTACCAAGTTCGAATCCAAACAACTGATCTACTCTGCCATAGCAGGTATGGTAAATGAACTGGATCCTTATTCAAGTATCCTCTCCCGCAAGGAGCTGGAAAAACTCGAATTACAGTCCGTAGGCCAATACGTGGGAATTGGAGTAATGGTGCAAAAGAGTGGAGACCAGATCATTGTCACCCAGGTATTTGAAAATTCCCCGGCCCAAAAAGCGGGCATAAAACCGGGGGATATCATTATAAGCATTGAAGGCAATCTCCTCGCCGAGAAGAAAAACGAAGAGATAAGTTCCCTTTTGAGCGGTGCTGAAGGGACTCTTGTAGGACTCGGATTTGCACATCCGGAGGAACCCGATAACCTCCTCAAGGTGAAATTGAAGCGGGAGCTTATCAAGGCAAATTCCGCTGAGTGCCGAGTGCATGAGTCTGAAATTACACTTGTTTCAATACACCAGTTTTTGAAACATACAGCACGTGAAATCGTCGATTGTAAAACCAGACACAATAACCAGTCTCTAATTGTTGATTTAAGAAACAATCCCGGGGGATTACTTATTTCTGCTGTTGAAGCGGCAGATTTATTTGTGGGATTAGGTGATATTGTGCAGGTCAGGGATCGTGAAAACCGGATTATTGAAAGATACATAGCCAGGGCTCCGGTATCCGAGAAACCACCTCTGCTGATAATTTTAATTAATAGATACTCG
>JAKSDC010000194.1 GCA_022360275.1 Chlorobiales bacterium | reverse complement strand
TTTCCTTTGACTTGCATGTGTTAGGCACGCCGCCAGCGTTCGTCCTGAGCCAGGATCAAACTCTCCGTTGTAAAATAATACAGCTTGTTTGATCCGGCTATCTACTTCAATGTCTTACAAACATCAAAGCAATTGACTTTGGCGTTCACTTGGCAACAATTTCAAAGAACTCCTTGATCGACAGCGTCGAGCAAGGGAAACAAACTTACACATTCACTTCCAACTTTCCAAAACCTTTTCACAACTTCCAACAGGCTTTGTCTACCCTGCTTCTCTCAGCGGGTTCCTAATGTAGAGACTCCCGTCGAGACTTCCAAAGAGTTTTTCAACTTTCTTCATCCAACCTCGCTTGATGGGCGTTTTTACTTAACGAGCCTGCCTTGAGAATCGTTCCCTTTTCTCAAGGGCGCCTCTATTAATTGTCATGAGCGATTCAAGTGCAAGGCGAACGTAGCGCAGAAACCGGAGTGTACACAAAGTACACGAGGATTTTGAGCAACGCTCAACGATGCAATTGAAACGCAGAATAAATTAATAGAGGTGCCCTAAAGAAGCAGGTTAAACACATACCCCACCAGCACGATCCCTGCCGTGACAACACCGACAAAGACTGCAATCAAACGAGGTTTGAGCACCTTGCGCAAAATGATCATCTCGGGAGCCGACAATGCGATGACACTCATCATGAAAGCCATTGCGGTACCAAGTGCCGCCCCTTTTCCCAATAGTGCCTGAACAACAGGCAGGATACCCGCTGCATTGGAATACATCGGCACACCGAGAAGCACCGCTGCAGGAACTGACCACCAGGCGCTCTCACCCATCAGGGAGGCCATGAAGTTTTCGGGGACGTAGCCGTGAATGCCGGCCCCCGCACCTACGCCCAACACGATATAGAGCCAGACTTTTCCCACAATCGACCTGACATGTCCAAGCCCCTCCCTGAGTCTCTCAGGCCAGGAAATATTATGCTCTGCCGCACTTTCGGCAAAATCGTTCTTCAGCAACTGCTGCACCCACTCTTCGAGCTCTTCTTCAAGCCCCAGCTTTCCAATAACGATCCCTGCTATGATTGCAATACCGAGACCCATTGTCATATAAGCAAGGGCTATTTTCCAGCCGAACATACCGAAGAGCAGAGCGAGCGCCACTTCATTGACCATCGGCGCGGCGATCAGGAATGAAAAGGTCACTCCCAGCGGAACGCCCGCCTGCAGGAAACCGATAAAAAGAGGCACTGCAGAACAGGAACAGAACGGCGTCACGATACCGAGCCCCGCCGCCATGACGTTGCCCGCGCCCGTTCTTTTTCCGGAAAGAGAACAGGCGCCGGCAACGTCATGGCTG
>JAKSDC010000020.1 GCA_022360275.1 Chlorobiales bacterium | reverse complement strand
GCCCTGCAGGAAATCAGCTCCGGCTCCACCATACATCTTGTCGTCGCCGCCATTGCCGGTAATGATATCGTTTCCGGCCCCGCCGCTGAGCACGTCGTCTCCTTCCCCGGCAGTCATTTCGTCGTTGCCTGCTCCGCCGTACACCCGGTTGTCACCACTTCCGGCATCGAGCTTGTCATCACCGTTTCCACCGTGCAGATAGTCATCGCCGTTTCTGCCATAAAGTGTATCATCGCCGTCCTGCCCGTAGAGCTTGTCATTGCCATCGCCGCCATCGAGTTTGTCCGCTCCATCGCCGCCGTAAAGCTTGTCGTCGCCGCTGCCTCCGGTAAGCGTATCGTCACCGTCGTCCCCGCTCAGCACGTCGTCGCCGTCTTCGGCAACAAGCGTGTCATTGCCGGAGCCGCCGTACACCCGGTTGTTGCCGCTGCCGGCATGCAGGTAATCGTCGTCGCCGCCGCCGTGTATGTAGTCATTGCCTTCCTGCCCTGCTATGATGTCTTTTCCTTCCTGGCCGTAGAGTTTATCATCTCCGCTTCCTCCGGCAAGGATGTCGTTGCCGGCTCCACCAAAGAGAATATCATTACCATCACCTCCATCGGCGAAATCGTCGCCGGCGTCGAGGTAGACTTTGTCGTCTCCACCCCTTGCATGTACCTCTTCCGAATGGTTCAACCCCTTGATGGCATCAGCCTCTTCTGAACCGTAGATGATCTCTTTGTCCAGATAGTAGTAGTTGAGCCATGTGGCAAGCTCGCCGAGGTTTGCGTTCTGATCCCCATCTTCATTCAGTATATAGTCCCCTTCGATTTCAAAACCGAGATGGTAGATGCCGTCGGCTACCGTATTAATGAGGTTGTCGCCGCGGAACTTTATGTTGCTCCCGTCGTTCTGCACGAGGTGGAAGCCCGTTTCGTCACCGTTGTCAAAGTCATCTCCGTGGAGTTCCGTCCATTCTTCGAGATGATGTTCCCGGATATAGGCATTGATGATTCGTACATCATCCACCGAGATCCTGCCGTCTTCGGCAGCACCGGTGTTTTCAATGGCTTCGACGATGATCTCGTTCATCCTGTTTGCCGCATCGGCACCGGCGTTGATATCATCCGCGTCGGTGTTTCTCGCCAGGCCCGGATCGCTTTTTATCGCATCGGTGAGCCGGTCGAGGCCGGTACCGGTATCTGACTGGTCGACATAGTAATACTGTACCCAGCCGGCGAGATCTTCGAGACTTGCATTGCGTTTGCCGTCTTCGTTGAGGATGTAGTCTCCTTCTATATCAAAGCCGAGATGGTAAATGCCGTCGGCTACCGTATTGACGAAATTCTTGCCGAACATCCGTGTCGATGCGCCGTCGTTTTGGACAAGGTGGAAGCCGGTTTCAACACCGTTTTTCTCATCGTCTCCATGGAGTTCCACCCATTCTTCGTGATAATTATCCTGAATGTATTGATTGATAAGAACGATATCGTCCGTCGAGATGTGTTTATCCTCTGCAACCCCGGTTTCCCTGACGGCTTCATCGATAATTTCGTTCATCCGGTTGGCATTGTCGGCGGCCTCGGCGATCTCTTCATCGGTGATGTTTTTGTCAAGACCTTTGTCGGCCATGATCGTATCGGTGATTCTGTCGAGCCCGGTACCGGTTGTCGAGCGGTCGGTATAGAACTGTGTCAGCCATTCTGCAACCTGATCAACCGAAGCGTTTTGATCGCCGTCTTCATTGAGGATGTAGTCTCCTTCTATATCAAAGCCGAGATGATAGATGCCGTCAGCAACCGTGTTGACCAGGTTGTCTCCGCGGTATCTCTGGGTTGCTCCGTCGTTCTGTACAAGATGGAAACCGGTTTCGACACCGCTTTCGTCATCCCCGTGCAGGTCAACCCATTCCTTTTGGTAATTCGCTCTGATATACGCATTGATTTCCCGAACTTCGTCTCCGGTAATGACGCCGTCATCCATGGCGCCGGTAGCGTTGACGGCTTCGGTGATGATCTCATTCATTGCGGCCGCCGCTTTGGCTCCGGCCTCTATGTCCTGCTGTGAAATCCTTCCTTCAAGTCCGGGATCGTTATAAATTGCTTCGACGAGCTGGTCGAGCCCATTGTCCTCGGGAGCGATGGATGTCTTTTCCACGCTTTCGAAATTTTTTTCTGCCATGATATTGGGGGATTTGGCCGTATTTTGCGGCTGTGTGCGAAGTGATTGTTAGGGAATTAAAGGCATTATACCGAAGTTTAAAGAAAAAATTCCGACTCGAAAAAGTAGTTGCGGTATTCTTTCAAGTAGTACAAAACTCTTTATGTTACGGGTTGATAAAAATTCAGGAATGTATTTGCTTGTAAAAAATATTCTTAGAGGTAGTGTGAAGTGTTGGAGGCGTGTTATTTTTTTGCCGGTATATGCGGTGAAATTTCATAATTGTGAAATATTTTTGCGTTTTCTTATCAAACAGTGACAACCGCAAGAGAGATACATACTGTATTGGAAAAGGTGGCCGATCCGGTTATTGCAGAGCACTCACAACGCTTTTTCAAAACCGGCAGGGGGGAGTATGGAGAGGGGGACAGGTTCCTGGGGATCAGGGTACCGGTGCTCAGAAAATATGTCAGGGAGTTTCAGGGCATTTCACAGGCTGAGATACTGCAATTACTTTCTTCTCCATTTCATGAAGAGCGGCTTTTTGCACTCCTCGTCTTTGTAAGGGCGTTCGAGAGGGGAGACGATGCACAGCGGGAAGCAATATACAAGCTCTACCTCGATAATCTCTCGTTTGTCAATAACTGGGATCTTGTAGACAGTTCGGCATCCTCCATTGTCGGTTCATGGCTGGAAAACAAAGACAGGGAGGTGCTTTACAGACTTGCACGGTCAAAGGTGCTTTGGGAAAGACGGATTGCCATCATGTCTACTTTCCATTTTGTTCGTAACGGTGACTTTGCTGATACGTTTGCAATTGCTGCAATGCTCATGCGTGACAGCGAGGATCTGATTCACAAGGCTGTCGGCTGGATGCTCAGGGAGATCGGTAAGCGGGATGTTGTTGCTGAAAAAGCATTTCTCAAAGAACGTTATAAAGAGATGCCACGCACAATGTTGCGCTATGCGATAGAAAAATTTCCTGAGAGCGAACGGAAGCGGTATCTGAGCGGCCGGGTGTGATTGTGAAAACGGCCAAAAGAGAACGGGGGTTGCTTTATGGCATCTTTTATGGTAATATATGAATGAGTATTCATATAATGTTTGTGTCATACAATGCCTGAAAAGAAAGTGGAAGTCTGCCAGGAAGAGTGTTTTCATCCTGAACTCCTTGACAAAACAAGACGGGCAATGATGCCCGGGCACACACTGCAGGACCTCGCGGAACTGTTCAAATTGCTGGGTGACTCAACGAGGATGAAGATTTTGAACGCTCTGTATCGTACTGAATTGTGCGTTTGTGATTTGACGGCACTGCTGGAGATGAATCAGTCGGCTGTGTCTCACCAGTTGCGTGTCCTGCGGGCAGGCAAGATTGTCAAGTCGAGAAAAGAGGGAAAGAATGTTTTCTACTCTCTTGATGATGCGCACGTACAAAAGCTCATTGAACTGGGCCTGGAACATATCAGCGAACCTGTGCATCGCAGATGATGATTTTTTTTGTTTTATATATGAATATATCATCATATGAGCATTTGCCTGTGAATTATTGCAATATTACCTGTAACCAAAACAATGGAAGCATTATTTGACGTTTTTTATGAGGTGTTCTATGCATCGTGGGGAGTTCTTCAGGAGTCGGCTCCTTATGTCCTCCTTGGATTTTTTATTGCAGGACTTTTCAAGGCTTTTCTACCCCGTGATTTTATCACCAGGCATCTTGGCGGGAGCAATATGTCAAGCATTGTCAAGGCATCGGCTTTCGGTGTTCCTGTTCCGTTATGCAGTTGTGGGGTACTGCCCGCCGCCGCAGGGTTGAAAGAACAGGGGGCCGGAAAAGGAGCCGTGACCTCTTTTCTGATCTCGACACCTGAAACCGGTGTTGATTCAATTGCCGTGACCTATGCGTTACTTGACCCGTTCATGACGGTGATACGGCCGGTAGTGTCATTTTTTACGGCGGTGGCTGCAGGTATATCGGTTGCTTTTACGGAAAAAAAGGAAAATGGTGCAAAACCGTCGGATTTGGCTGTGTCTTCCGGGTCATCATGCGACAGTTCCTGCTGCTACGGGCATGATGCAGTCGTAAAGCAATCGGTTGCCGACAAACTGAAAGGGGGAATGACATTCGCTTTTACCGATCTCTTACAGGATATCGGCAAATGGTTCCTCGTGGGAATTGTGCTTGCCGGAATGATTTCCGTGTTTATCTCACCGGAAACCATAAGCCGGTATTTCGGGAACGAATATCTTTCGATGGTATTGATGCTTGCAATTGCCATACCGCTCTATGTGTGTGCAACCGCTTCCACCCCAATAGCAGCGGCATTGGCGTTAAAAGGTATTTCGCCGGGGGCGGCCCTTGTTTTTCTTCTGGCGGGTCCGGCAACCAATGTGGCTTCGCTGACGGTGGTTTCGAGGATTCTGGGGAAAAGGGCCGTGGCTGTGTACCTTGTTGTCATTATCGTGATGTCTTTCGCTGCCGGCATGTTGGTCAATTACTTTTATGCATACCTTGGGTTTGACATAGCGAACTGGATTCAGAAAGGTGCTCATCAAGAAGGAGGAGTTGTTGCAGTCGGATCTTCTGTAATTTTGCTTGTGCTGATCGCCCGCTCTGTTTTGCCGTTGAAAAAAAATGGTGCACATAAATAATCTTGTGTTCAAGAGGTATTACTCTTTTTTGTAATGCATGCTCTGTATTTTACAGGTAAAATCAAGTAAGCATTTAAAATGTGTGAGCCATGGTTTTCCGGAACGGGAGCAGCGCCATTATTTTGATACTGCTTTGTTTTCTTCTCAGCGGATGTGCAGCTACGGCTGCAGGAGCGCTGGAAGAGTACCCTGAACCACCGGTCAGGATTTTGTTTGCAACCGATAGAAACTTGACGAATGCTGCCGAGCCGGACAGGATGTTTGGATTTGAGCGCGGGGATATTACCTACGGACTCTGTACGGTCTCAATACCATCCGGTCATCGTATCGGTGAACTGGAAAGTCCGGTGTTCAAGGAGGACATCATGGAGCACGTAGTGCTCGTCGATATTTGTGTTTACGATAAAGAGCGTTTTTTGAGAGCAGTGTCCGGGTTTCTCGACCGTTCTCCTGGTAAACAGATGTTTGTTTTCGTACACGGGTACAACATGACCTTCGAGAAAACTGCTCGAATGATGGCACAGATGGTCAGAGATCTTGATTTTGACGGCTGTCCGATATTCTACAGTTGGCCTTCGCGGGGCAAGGTAAGCAGGTATCCTGCCGATGAAACCAGTGTCAGGTGGTCGAAAAAAAACCTTACAGGATTTCTGAAAGATATTGTCAGTGAGTCCGGTGCCGAGAATATCCATATCGTGGCTCACAGCATAGGGAACCGTGTATTGACCGATGCTATTCTGGAGCTGATCCGGGAAGGGTATGATCTAAAAGATCGTTTCAAGTCAGTGCTGCTGGTCGCCCCTGATATCGACGCGGGTATTTTTGAGAGAGATATTGCAGAAAGCCTTGGAAGGTCGGCTGAGCTTGTTACCATTTATGCGTCAAGCGAAGACAGGGCGCTGAAGGCTTCCGGAAGGATTCACGGTTTTCCAAGGGTAGGAGATTTTGACGGCGTTCCGCTGATCGCTCCCGAGATTGAAACCGTCGATGCAACAAACGTCGGTACAAGTTTTCTTGGCCATTCCTACGTTAATCGTTCACGATCGGTGTTATCGGATATCTATTACATTATCAATGAAAGTTTACGGGCCGATGAACGTTTTTCCCTTGAAGCGGTTGATACGACGGATGGCCGCTACTGGAGATTTAAAGAATAGGAATGATACAAGCAATACTGTGGGACAACGACGGGCTGCTTCTTGACAGCGAGAGCGTTTTCTTTGAACTGACGCAGGCGGTGTTCGCCGAGTTTGGTTTTGAGCTTAAAGAGGAGTACTGGGGGGTAGAGTACCTGGGCAAGGCGAAACGCACACGGCAGGTTGCTCATGAGTTCGGTATGAGACCGGATCAGATCGATCGCGTTATCGAGTTGCGTGACGGCAGGTTTCTCGAAGCCCTTCGGCATCCGATTGCCCTGCGGCCGAAGGTCCGCGAAACACTCGATACTCTTGCCGGCCGTTTCAAGCTGGGCGTCGTTACCGGAAGTCCTCGTGAAAAGATAGAGCTCATGCATCGCTCAAGCGGTCTGGGTGGATATTTTGATGTTGTCATTACCCATGATGACGTGAACGAGACCAAACCTCACCCTGAGCCCTATTCGACTGCTCTTGAAAAGCTTGGCTTGGAGCCGGAAGAGGTGCTTGCTGTCGAGGATTCCGAAAGAGGGCTTGCGTCAGCGCATGCTGCCGGCATACCCTGTATTGTCGTGCCGAATCATCTGACGCAGGTTCAGAAATTCGAGCAGGCATATGCAATCGAGGAAGATGTTTCTGGTGTACTGAAATACCTTTTTAACGATTCGTGACTTTCAGTTCTTCTGCCAGAAATTGTCCGGTATATGAGCCGGGGTGTTGTATGAGTTCCAGTGGCGGGCCTTCTGCGATAAGAGTTCCTCCTTCCTCCCCTCCTTCAGGGCCGAGATCGACAATCCAGTCGGCATTCTTGATAATGTCGAGGTTGTGTTCGATAATGATGACGGTGTTGCCTTTGTTGACAAGTCTCTGCAGCACGTCGAGCAGATGCTGGATATCCTGAAAGTGCAGGCCTGTAGTCGGTTCATCAAGGATGTAGAGCGTTTTTCCTGTCTGAACTTTTGCCAGTTCGGCGGAGAGTTTGATCCGCTGCGCTTCGCCGCCGGAGAGCAAGGGGGATGGCTGGCCGAGTTTTATATAACCAAGCCCGACGCTCTGCATTGTTGAAAGAGTACGTTGTATGCGTGGAAAATCGGTAAAGAATTTGCCGGCCTCTTCGACCGTCATATCCAATACGTCGGAGATGGATTTTCCCTTGTATCTTACCTGGAGAGTTTCGCGGTTATACCGTTTGCCCTTGCAGGTGTCGCACTGTACGTAAACATCGGGCAGGAAGTTCATCTCGATTTTTTTCGTGCCGGCACCCTGACAGGTTTCACACCGCCCTCCTTTCACGTTGAAGCTGAAGCGTCCTGGCTTGTAACCCCGAATCTGAGCCTCGGGTAAACGTGCAAAAAACTCTCTGATGAAAGTAAAGGCTCCGGTATACGTTGCGGGATTGGAACGGGGGGTTCTGCCGATAGGAGACTGGTCTACACTGACGACTTTGTCGATATGTTCAAGACCCTGTATGGAGTCGTAAGGGTGGGTCAGCAGTTTGGAACGGTAAAAGTGTCTGGCGAGAATCGGGTAGAGCGTTTCGTTTATCAGGGTGGATTTTCCCGAGCCGCTGACCCCCGTAACGCAGACAAGTGAGCCGAGAGGAAACTGCACATCGATGTTTTTCAGATTGTTGCCCTTGCAGCCATGCAGGCTTAACATGGTGGATTTTTTGGTTGTCTTCCCTGTTTTTTCAGATCGAACATCTTGCTGTCCGTGGAGATAGGATGCTGTCAGGGAACTTTCATCAAGCTGTGATGCATGTCCCTGGGCGACTATTTCGCCTCCATGTTCGCCTGCACCCGGCCCGAGGTCGATAACTTCATCAGCCATGAGCATGGTATCTTTGTCATGCTCTACCACCAGAACGGTGTTGCCGATGTCCCTGAGGTTCTGTAAAGAACCGATAAGTTTATGATTGTCGCGCTGGTGCAGGCCGATGCTGGGTTCGTCCAGTACATAGAGCACACCGCTGAGCTGCGACCCAAGTTGCGAGGCCAGTCGTATCCTCTGGGATTCGCCCCCTGAAAGTGTTTGGGAGCCGCGGCTCAGGGTTAGGTAGCCGAGCCCGACATTAAGCAGGAATTCAAGACGTTTCGTGATCTCATGGAGAATCGGGGTTGCAACCAGCCGCTCTTTTTCCATAAGATGAAGCGGCAGGTCAAGAAAGAAGTCAAGTGTTTTCTGCAGCGGGAAAGACTCGAGTTCATGGATATTGTGATCATTGACCATGACATTGAGACTCTCTTTGCGAAGGCGTGCTCCTCCACATTCCGGGCAAGGCTGTTTTATCATGAAACTTTCAGCCCATTCCCTGATTTTTGAAGAACTGGAATTTTTCTGAAGCTCTTCAACGTAAGCGATTGCGCCGGGAAAGTTCTGTGGATAAAGGTATTCTTTTCCGGCATAGGTGTATGCGACATCGAATGAGGTGGTGCCGGAACCGTTCAGGAGTATGTCCAGCGCTTCTTCCGGTATTTTCCCGGTTGGCGTGTCAAGGGTGAAGTTGTAGCGTTTGACGATGGCTTTGACCACCTGCCAAAGGTTGCGCTTGCCCGGTTTGCCGAAAGGTTCGACGGCTCCCTGGTTGAGTGAAAGGCTTTTGTCGGGTACCATCAGCTCTGCCGATAGTTTTCGAATTTCTCCAAGACCGTTGCAAGTCGGGCAGGCACCGTACGGCGAGTTGAAGCTGAAGTTGTTCGGGGCCAGGGTATCGAGGGGCATAGTTCCGTCTGAATATGCATATTTTGTGCTGTAGAACTGCTCCGGCATATCGCTTTCAAATGGAACGCAGATCACTGCCGACTTGTGTTCCGACATGCTGATTGCCAGAGATACGGCCTGTTTCAGACGCTCCTTTGTATCTGCCCGGACAACAATCCTGTCAACAACAAGCTCGATGGAATGGTTTTTATACCGTTCGAGCTCCATGCCTTTTTCCATCTCTCTGAACTCGCCGTCAATGCGCACTCTCAGAAAACCTTTCTGAAGAAGTTTTTCGAACAGTTCCCGGTAGTGGCCTTTTCTGCCGGTAACCAGCGGTGAAAGTATCTGAATTTTCGTGTTCTGCGGCAAAGAAAGAATGGTATCGGCAATCGAGTCTTCCGACTGCTTTTGCAGTTCCTGTCCGGTTACGGGATCATGCAGCCTGCCTGCTTTTGCAAAAAGCAGACGAATAAAATCATGTATTTCGGTAACAGTGCCAACCGTTGACCGGGGTGATCGGTTGGTGCTTTTCTGGTCGATCGATATGACCGGAGACAGTCCCTCGATCAAATCGACATCAGGTCGTTCGATATTGCCGATATACTGTCTTGCATATGCCGAGAGCGTCTCCATAAATCTCCGTTGCCCTTCGGCATAGATGGTATCGAATGCCAGGCTTGATTTTCCCGAACCTGAAATGCCGGTGATGACCACGAGCTTGTTTCGGGGGATATCAAGTGAGACGTTTTTGAGGTTGTGGACCCTGGCGCCCCGTATGCTGATCTGGTTGAATGCTGTCATGATGGCTGCTGTGCACGATGCAAGAGGAGCTATATATCAAATCTTGTCGAAGAAAGCAAGGTGTGAAAAACATTGAAAAGGACAGCCGGCTCCGTGATTACCTGAAGCATAAGGGAGCAGTTTTCCGTTCTTGGAGAGCGGCAGTTATTCTTGATTGGCAAAGGTTATCGGAAAGGAGTTGTTTTGGTTTTTTTCGTGGCTTCGCATTATATTGCTATATAGTTAAGAACGGATCGCTTTCTGTTAACCGTACCTTCGTGAGCTTATGTTAGTATCTGTAAAGAGACTTTCCCGGTTACTGGCGTTGTTGGCCATTCCTCTTGTTATGATTGCCTGTGATGATGATGATGAGCACAGGAACCCGACGTGTCCAAGTGCCTCCGGTATAGAGGGAGAAAGCAGCAGTAGGATTTTGGCCGATAGCATGGATCAAATGCCGGAGCTGTACCTTCGCAAGGGTCAAAACGGTTAGGCATCCCGTTTTTTTATGCAGCAGATTCAGGACAGTAGGGCGGCTCTGGCTGCAGCTAATCGTGCAACAGGTATTCTGAACGGGCTGCATGACACATAATTCAGCCCGATGGTACTGCAGAACTCAATGGTTGCAGGATCACCTCCGTGTTCACCGCAAATGCCCAACTTGAGATCTTTTTTGACACTCCGGCCTTCCTTGGCGGAGAGTTTTACGAAATAGCCCACGCCCTCTACGTCAATAGATTCAAAAGGATTTCTTGCGTAAATGTCAAAATCCTGATAAGCAGGCAAATATTGGCCGGAATCATCACGGCTCATGCCAAGGCCCATCTGGGTAAGGTCATTGGTGCCATAGCTGAAGAAATCTGCAGCTTTTGCAATTTCTCCTGAAGTGACGGCAGCCCTTGGTACTTCGATCATGGTGCCGACAAGGTATTGAACACCGGTTTCCTGTTCAGCCATGACGCTGCGGGCGGTTTTATGAATGATTTCGCCGGTGATTTCAAGCTCCTTGACCGATCCGACGAGCGGAACCATGATTTCAGGGATGATGTCATACCCTTCCTTCTTTATCCTGCAGGCAGCCTCGATAATTGCGCGAACCTGCATGGCAGGGATTTCTGGATGGATGATCCCGAGGCGGCAACCGCGTAAGCCGAGCATGGGGTTGGCTTCATGCAGATTCTCTATACGGTTCATGATTTCATGAAGAGGTTCGCCGAGTTTCTCCGCAAGGTTTATAATCTCGTCATCTGTAGCGGGCAAAAATTCATGAAGCGGAGGGTCGAGAAGTCTGATGGTGACCGGACGTGATCCCATTGTCTTGAACAGTCCGTAAAAATCTTCCCGCTGGAAAGGCAAAAGCTTTTCAAGGGCAGCTTTTCTGCCCTCGGCATTTTCGGCCAGAATCATTTCCCGCATTGCATTGATACGGTTGCCGCCGAAAAACATGTGCTCGGTTCTGCACAAACCGATACCTTCGGCACCAAGTTGTACGGCAAGTTCAGCCTGGTCAGGCTGATCGGCATTGGTTCTTACTTTGAGCTTTCGATATTTGTCGGCCCACTGCATGAACTGGTCGAAAATCTGCCATACGGGTGCGTCTTGCGATTTAAGCGTCTTGTCTGCAATGACCTCTATAACCTCCGAGTTTCGAGTGGTGATGGTGCCTGCAATAACTTCTCCGGTCGTTCCGTCCAGTGAAATGGCATCTCCCTGGTGCAGGACGGTATCATGGCCGTTCACCCGAAGGATTCCCTGGCTGTAATCAATATTCAGCACGCCGCAGCCGGCAACGCAGACTTTGCCCATTTGACGCGCCACAAGTGCAGCATGAGAGGTCATACCTCCCCGTTCGGTCAGAATTCCTTCGGCAATGGACATGCCTTTGATGTCTTCAGGGGACGTTTCTATCCTGACGAGGATTACCTGTTCGCCTCGGCTCTGTGCAGCTTCAGCGTCGGCAGCGTTGAAATAAATGTTGCCGGTTGCAGCACCCGGTCCTGCATTGAGTCCGGTTGCAAGAAGCCTGCCTTCCTCGATCGCCATCCGTTTTTGCTCCAAATCGAAAACGGGCCGCAACAGTTGATTGAGCTGCTCGGGTTCGATGCGCAGAAGCGCTTCCTTTTCCCCTATCAGGCCCTCGCGGCACATATCGTATGCGATCCTGATGGCGGCAAGGCCGGTTCTTTTGCCGACCCGGCATTGCAGCATGAAGAGCTTGCCGTTTTCAATGGTGAACTCGATATCCATCATATCCCGGTAGTGCTGTTCAAGCCGTATCCGGATATCGTCGAGCTGCTTATATATCTCGGGATTTTCCTCTTTCAGCCGGTCTATTTTCAACGGGGTCCTTATGCCGGCAACGACGTCTTCACCCTGGGCATTCATGAGGTATTCGCCATAGAAGATGTTTTCTCCTGAAGCAGCATCCCTGGTAAATGCCACTCCCGTCCCCGATGTATCGCCCATATTGCCGAAAACCATTGCCTGGACATTGCAAGCCGTGCCCCACCAGGAAGGTATATGGTTCAGTTGTCTATAGACGATAGCCCGTTCGTTGTTCCAACTGCCGAATACGGCGCTGATAGCGCCTCGAAGCTGTTCCATGGGATCTTCAGGAAAGCTTTTGCCCGTTTGCTCCCTGATTGCGGTTTTGTAAGCCGCAACAATATGTTTCAGATCCTCGGCATCGAGTTCGGTGTCAAGCTTCTTGCCAAGTGCTTTCTTTCTTGCGTCGAGAATTTCTTCAAAAGGATCTTTTTGCTTGCTGTCGGCAGGTTTCAGACCAAGCACAACATCGCCGTACATCTGGACAAAACGCCGGTAGCAATCCCATGCAAACCGTGGATTGCCTGATTTAAGCACGAGTCCTTCAACGGTTTTGTCGTTAAGGCCGAGGTTGAGAATGGTGTCCATCATCCCGGGCATGGAAGCCCTGGAACCCGAACGTACCGAGAGCAAGAGTGGATTGACGGCATCGCCGAACTGTTTCCCTAGTTGTTCCTCGACTTTGTGCAGGGCTTCGGGAATATCTTTTTCGAACAGCTCGCCGGGGTAGGTTTTCTCATTGTCGTAGTAATGTGTGCAGACCTCGGTAGATATCGTAAAGCCGGGGGGGACGGGCAGTCCGATATTTGCCATTTCGGCAAGGTTCGCACCTTTGCCTCCAAGGAGGTTTTTCATCGAAGCATCACCGTCGGCGTTGCCGCCTGAAAAATTGTAGATGTATTGTTTATCGGAAACCGCAGGGGAGTCTACTCGGGAATTCGGCATGTGTTTTTTTGTAAGGAAAATGAATTAAGCTATTTTGATCCACGCTTTGTTAATGTAAATAAAAAACAATTTTCTCCATGCATCATATCGGGAGCCTCAATACGATAGGGAAAATGGATAAAAAGGTCGTTTTTCGAGGGTCACGCAACACTTTTGTAACATGGAAATGGAAGGTATACTGACGCTTTTTCTGCTTCAGGTACTTCGTATCTCCGTACCATATGTTCTGACATCTGTTGGCGCGGTATTCTCGGAAAGGGCGGGGATTATCAATCTTGCCCTTGAAGGGCTCATTCTCGCCGGCGCGTTTGGCGCTGCCATAGGTCAGCATTTTTCGGGTTCGGCCGCTACAGGTGTTTTTGCAGGCATTCTTTGCGGTCTGCTGGTTGCGCTTCTTCATGCCTTCCTGACGGTTACGCTCAAAGTCGATCAGATAGTCACAGGAATTGCGATCAACATACTGGTTATGGGGGCAACCCGTTTCGGGTTGAACATTTTGTTCGGGAGCTCCCTGAATTCGGAGCGCATCGATGGTTTTGCGGTTTCGTCTGTCCTTTTTGACCCGATATTTCTTGTGGCGATCGCTGCAGTTGTTTTCGGGCATTTGCTGCTCTTTAAAACACCATACGGACTCAGGCTGCGCTCTGTGGGAGAAAGTGCAGAAACGGTAGATGCGGCAGGAGTAAAAGTTGGTCTGATGCGCTATTCCGGAGTACTGGTTTCCGGGGTGCTTGCGGCCCTTGCCGGAGTTTTTCTTGCGTTTCAGCAGCACAGCTTTACCGACAATATGTCTGCCGGTAGGGGATATATCGCGCTTGCAGCAATGATCATCGGGAAATGGACGCCGATAGGTGCGGCTCTTGCGAGCTTTTTGTTTGCCGGGGCTGAGTCCCTCGAGATGTGGCTGCAGACAGGGTTAATTCCGTCGCAGCTTGTTCAGGCCCTGCCCTATGTTCTTACGCTTCTTGTCCTTGCCGGTTTTGTCGGAAAATCGCGGGCACCCCGTGAGATCGGAGTGCCGTATGAGAAGTGAGAATCAAGTCAAAGAAGTCAAAGGGCAAAAGGCAAAAGGATTAACTTGTCACTCGCCTCTGCTATCAGGCTAAAGCAACCACTGCATTGACAAGTTTTTCGATGCCCTTGGCAACGTCCTTAATGGTTGGGCCGAGCATGTAGGCGGGTGTGCTGACCACTTTTCCGTCGTTACTGGCGTGAATATTGTAAACCTTACAGTTGACGTGCGTTGCCCCCACCGCTTCGATGTTCGAAGCGCTTTCCTGGTCGGTGCCTATAGTGACCTCTACATTTTCCCTGCCGAGTACTTTGGCGGCGATAACAGGGGAGATGCAGATGAAGCCAAGAGGTTTTCCCGCCTCATAGAAAGATCGTACAGCTTCGGCAACTTCGGGAAGTACGGTAAAATCAGCTCCTTTGAGCGCATAATCCGACAGGTTTTTTGCCGCTCCGAATCCACCGGGAAGGATAAGTGCATCGAGACCGAGGGATTGAATGTCTTTCAGGTTTTTAATATCTCCTCTCGCAATACGGGCGGACTCCACAAGCACATTGCGGGTTTCACCTGTCATTTCTTCACCGGTTGCGTGATTGATAACGTGATGCTGGTTGATGTCCGGAGCTATGCACACTGCCTGCGCACCGGCAACGTCAATGGCTAACAGTGTCAGAACAGCTTCGTGGATTTCCGATCCATCCATTACACCACTCCCTGATAACAGAACGCCTATTTTTTTCATGGTTGTTCAAAAATTCGATTTAGAGGAAATATGAGACGATGGCCGCAATGATATTGTATATGATAAAGGCCCAGAAAAGCAGCAGCAGTAGCTTGATATTCATGGCCATTTAAACTGATCGTTTCAAATTGCGATTAATGGAATACCGGTCATTGGAGGTAAAGCTCATTGTACGATGTTAAAAAAAATCGGCAAGATTGCGAAATCTGCTTGTTACTCGAAAGTTATCCAGAAATGCTTGCCGGGTAACAAAAGTTGTCGTGTTGCTGTTAATGATAATGTATGATCATATGTTTGCAAAGTGTGCGATCTCAGATGCTCAATTGCAGTGAAACCGCCCTGAACGAAGGAGGTTGTTATGGCACATCAAAAACTGCGTTTTTACCAGACCGGAGCATATCCTTTTCCATACACCACTTCCGGATCGGATACAGCGCTTACGGTTTCAATGCATAAAGGAGAGCCGGCACTTGCCTTTCTGACACAGACCCCGCAGGAAGACGATATTGTTTTTTTGCAGCTTTACCGTAAGACACCTCTGGAAACAGGGCGGTTCAGCTCCCCGCCGAACTACCGGGGGATATCGGGGCTGGCGTATGATCAGTCCCGTAACCTTATCTGGGCGACGGAAGGATTGGGTACGCCGAACCAGCATCCCGACAGGATCATAGGGATCGAGGCCGATTC
This sequence comes from Chlorobiales bacterium, assembly GCA_022360275.1. Lineage (GTDB taxonomy): Bacteria > Bacteroidota > Chlorobiia > Chlorobiales > Chlorobiaceae > Prosthecochloris. The sequence goes on along the minus strand of JAKSDC010000020.1, from coordinate 2,139 downwards.
GGGTGAGCATGTCGATACGATCAACGTGCCGCTGCTTGACAGCCATGCGCTGGCTTTCAACGGGATGTACTTTGTTCGTTCCGACGGGAACGTGCTGGAAATGATCGACCGGTCCGGCAACATCCTCGCTACCCTGAAGGTGCCTATCGGGGCCAACTGTCGGGGGTTGAGCGCGGCACCGTGGACCTATATCGCGAGCGACACTCTGGAGAATAAACTGGTCATTATCAGTCTTTTCGGCCAGGTTGTCGCCGAATGTGACGAACCGCCGGGAGAGCCGGCGGGCATAGAAGCTGTTGCTTTCGACAATATTCAGGATTTTTCAAAGATTCCACAGTTTCCTGAAAGTACCGAGTCCCCGGAAAAACCATGGAGTCCCGTCCCGTGGAACTTTCGCCACACAGTCTATCTTGCCAACCAGAAGGATCAGACGATTTATTTTGGCTATTTTTATCAATAAATAGAGGCCTTCTAAAAATATTGCCGAGAGTAATTCATTAAACCCGAAAGCATCAAACTTGTGGAGCAAAACATTAATCCTGCAACGTACAAGCACATCGTCTTTTTTACCGGTGCGGGCATGTCGGCTGAAAGCGGCGTGCCGACCTACCGGGGCAAGGGAGGGATCTGGGGATCCTACAGTATTGAGGAGTATGCCTGTCAGCAGGCATTCGAGCGGAATCCTGAAAAGGTTCTCGATTTTCATCAAAAGCGGAGAAAGGCTGTGCTTGATTGTCAACCGCATGAGGGGCACAGGGTCGTTGCAGCAGTGCCGAACGCCAGGGTCGTAACGCAGAATATCGACGGTATGCACCAGCGGGCAGGTTCGGAAGAGGTTATCGAACTGCACGGGAGTCTCTGGCGTCTCCGCTGCCAAAGCTGCGGTTTCAAAAAAGAAGATTACGGAGAGCATCTCGAAACAACCCGCTGTGACTGCGGGGACCGGCTCAGGCCCGATATCATCTGGTTCGGCGACATGCTCGACGCGGTTGTCATGAGCAAGGCAGCCGAAGTCATCAGAAACTGTGACCTGTTTATCAGCATCGGGACCTCCGGAACCGTCTGGCCCGCGGCAGGTTTTCCCGACCTTGCAAGAAAATCCGGCGCCTACTGTATCGAAATCAATCCCGAACCGTCCGGTGCGACAAGCTATGACAGGGTTATCGAAGGAGCCGCGGGGGAGGTGCTGCCTGAGTTGTTCAGCACAAGCTGAACAGTTGTTGACCCATCAGGTCTAACCTGCCCTCCCTGCTCTCGAAACGCTCACGACGATTTTTCAACGCGCATAGTCGACTGATCAGTAAATGGTCTTATTAATGGCGTTGGTGTATTATTTTTGTATTATCTTGTTTGGTTCTTAGGGGAGTGTTTATGGTCACACTACAATAATTCGAGAATAATTAATAATATTGATTGCCACTATGAATTTTGTGTTAACCCGGCAAGAGGCCGATGTACTTTTAGTACGTGTTTAGCTAAAATTATATCCTATGGGCGAGCCCGTATTTGACCATTCAGAAGGTAATGAACTTTGTGCAAGATTTGCCGTGTACGGTAAAGTGTTGGATGCGTTGCGGGCCTATTGCCGGAAGCATGATGTTCACGAGTTCGTTCCCCCGAAGACAGTTCCCGGCTATGCCCATCATGAATATATGCACTTTACACTTAACGCAAACTGCGAAAGGATCATTCTTCCCTACCAGCTTAGCCTTTTTAATCGTGTAACCACACACTTTTTGAACAGACAGAGCTACTGTATAGGGCCATGTTATCGACTCGACGAACAGGCTCCTTATAATTTATGTGCATTTAATCAGTTTACATTTGAGCTTTTTGGTGAAAATTTAGTACTCCTCTTTGAACACGTCAAAGGTTTGTTGGCAGCAAGCTTCGAAGCATGCAACATTAACGCCCCGATGATTCAAGCGATCGATCTTAGGGAGCCATCCCCGCCAACCGATGATGAAATTCGCCAACATGCTAACGTAACTCACGTACCGTTGATCGTTATGTACAAAAAAAAAGGAGTTAATCCGCTTCTAAATCGACCATTTAACGATGAATTGGAGTGTGCCCTTGAGCTTATACTTCCACAGGTAGGTGAAACACTTGATGGCGGAATTCGTGATCCACATATTC
>JAKSDC010000191.1 GCA_022360275.1 Chlorobiales bacterium | reverse complement strand
CAAGATTCCTTTCATGAAAAGAACAAAGCGCTTGTATTTCTCTGAGCAGCGGTTGAATGATTGGTTGCTGAGAAGTCAAACGCAGACTGATGATGAGCGCTTTGGTGCTGTTGAGATAGACGGTTTGCAAGCAAAAGGGGGGTACTGTTTCAGTGGGGCAGAACCTTTTCATGTTGCAGGTTGTTAACTTTTTTGTTAACATTTGACTATGCGCGAAATCTTATTCTTTAAAACCAGTTCTGGAAAAAGCCCGGTTGAAGAGTTCCTCGATTCATTGTCTGCAAAAGATGTACAAAAGGTTTTATGGGTGTTGCGTCTTGTTAAAGAACAGCCTTCAGTATCGACCGAGTATTTCAAGAAATTGCAAGGCACAGACGGAATATGGGAAATCAGGGCTAAACGGGGGAGTAATGCTTTTCGTCTCTTGGGTTTTCTTGATGAAGGGCGTTTAGTAATCTTGACCAATGGCTTTGCAAAGAAAACCCGGAAAACACCAGAATCGGAAATAACACTCGCAGAAAAAAGAAAAACTGAATACGTATCAAGGAAACAGAATGGACGATTTTGAACGATACATTGAAAAACGAAAAGGAAAAGATCCTGCTTTCGCTCTAGATTTTGATACCGGATATGAGCAGTTTCGGATAGGTGAGTTGTTGCGTCAGGCCCGGAAACGTGCCGGTTTGACACAGGAAGATTTGGCGGCAAAACTCAATACCAAGAAATCGGCTATTTCCCGCATCGAGAATCACTCAGAAGATATTAGGCTCTCAACGTTGAGCCATTATGCTGAAGCATTAGGAAAAAAGCTCAAGGTTGTCATTCAATAATAAATATGTTGATTTCTGCGACGTATATGCGACGCGAAAAATTTAAATAATCTGTAAGTATCTAATAAATAAGGATATAGGTATGTATAGCTACCTTTACATGGTAGAGGTCAGAGGTTTGACTCCTCTATCACCCACCCTCATATATACGCATGAAAGCACGGTCTTCACGTGCTTTTTGTGTTTATAGAGGGGATTTATACCCCTCATAAACAGCCTCCCTAATCCTGCCCTCACTGAAAAAAGAGCTCTCCAATAGAGATTATTTGTCAATACATTTTATCACGTAGAAACCGGCAAGCAACTGCTTGTAAAATGTCAATGCAGTATGTTATTGGAGGCGTGATGTCGTCCTTACCGTCTTATGATCTGGTGCGTAATTGTGATTGAGGGACTTTGTTTCCTTTCGCTTTCGTGATTTCATCACTTTGATATATGGAAAGAGGAGTATTTAATTGATATGGTTGATTAATAACAATCCCATATCCCGATTAGTCTGTTTGCGTGTCGGGCTTGCTGCAAGCGATTTATCCATAAAGAAATAATCAGATCGGTGAGCATTAATTCAAGGCAAGATCTTATCCTCATCAAGGGCGAGGATATAACGGATCAGGTATTGGGTATCGGTCCGCACGGTGAACGTACACGGGTGACTTTCAGAAGTGGGAAAACCTATTTCTATGCCCGAAAGAATGTAGAGTGGCTTTCAGATCCGACCAGAATATCGAATGAGAATAGTCATGTAGTCGTCCGCGGCGATTTGATTTTCGATATCGAAGAGGTTTTACAGTTTGGTAATTGGGTGAAAATATTTCGAGCCACCGAAACCCTTTGCTGCCTGAATTCTGAGTTTTCCCTCCATCCTTTGCCATCATCAAATGGGCGTAATCCCGATGTGCTTGCCTATTTCAGGGAACTTGCCGAGACCTCTGCTCTCAGGACGGATGACGACAAGTCCTTGATTGCGATGAAATACAGACATCTGGATAAAGTTTCGGGACACAGTATTCTAGCCAGCTTTCTGCTTGCCCGGTCGCCAGAATCGGGTATGGTCTCGTCGGACCTTATTTTTCCGTTCGGTTGTAATATGAGCCAAAAAATGGCCGTAGAAAGGGCGATTCAGAATTCCGTCTCCCTGGTTCAGGGTCCGCCGGGTACCGGCAAGACCCAAACCATCCTGAATCTGATAGCAAACATGTTGCTGCTTAAGAAACGTGTTGCAGTTGTTTCCAATAACAACTCGGCTACAGAAAATGTGCTGGAAAAGCTTAGGAAGTATGAGCTCGATTTTGTGGCAGCAACTCTCGGCAGCACAAAAAACAAGAATACGTTCATCGAGGGTCAGACTGATGAAGCGGTTCTGATGCCCACACTTATTCCTGAAGAGGAAGCATCT
>JAKSDC010000108.1 GCA_022360275.1 Chlorobiales bacterium | reverse complement strand
GGCTTAACATAAGAAAGCATGTCTATGGCTTGTTGGCCATTTTCAGCCTGATAAAAATCAGTAGAAGGATTCATAAAAGTTTCCTCTATCAAACTTCTATTTAATTCATTATCATCAACAATAAGAATTGTTGACTTCTTAAATTGGAAATTCCTAATGTCAAAGCTTTTATTTTCGGTAATTTGTTTCATTCGCAATACGGGTAAATTAAATAGTTCTACAATAAACAAACTACCTTTTCCGGGTTCGCTCTCAACCTTGATTTTTCCACCCATGATTTCTACCAGGCGCTTTGTTATTGCTAAACCCAATCCGGTTCCTCCAAATTTCTTAGAACTTTGCCCTTCTTGTTGTTTAAAGGATTCAAATATCTCTTCATGTTGTTTTTTAGGTATACCAATACCCGTATCTTTGACGATGATGTTAAAATCAACTGTTTTTTTCTTTGGATTGTATTTAATTTGCTTTAATTCAACCTCAACTGATCCTTTGTCGGTGAACTTTATAGCATTACCAACCAAATTAAATAGTATTTGCCTGATGCGAGTTTCGTCTATTTCGATATATTGAGGAAAGTTCTTGGAGAAGCTTTTACTCATATCCAGATTTTTTTCTTCAGCCTTAATGGAGAAAATATCTTCAATTTCCTGTACCAGTCTTTTTAGATCTGTAGGCTCGGGCTCTAATTCTAATTTCCCTGCCTCTACCCGAGAGAGGTCCAGTATGTCATTGATTAAAGTCAGTAAGGATTTTGTACTTGACCTTATGGAATTCAAATATGATTTTTGCTTTACATCTTGTACAAGGTTGTTCAGGAGTTCAGAAAAACCTATAATAGAATTCATCGGTGTTCGAATTTCATGACTCATATTAGCCAGGAACTCACTTTTGGCCTGGCTTGCCTTGTCAGCCTCCTCTTTAGCTTTTACAAGTTCACTATTTAATTTTATAAAATCAGTTACATCTTCAGCAATCCCAACTGATCTGGTATTTTTATCATCAACCTGAAAGGTAAAAGTTCGTGCATGTATCCATTTTATTTGTCCATTAGGCAATACAATTCTATACTCTTCATCAAAATTTTTGTCTTTTAGGTATACATTTTTAAATGCCTCTTTAATCCTATCAAGGTCATCTTTATGAATGGCTTTCAGGAATGAATTCGGTTCATTATACAGTTCGCTTACTTTTCGTCCAAAGACCTTTTCATAGGATGGGCTTATATAAAGAATTTCATCTTTGGAGCGCAACCATAACACCTGCTCAATGTTTTCAGCCAATTGCCTGAACTTTTCTTCACTTTCTTTCAGTGCATTTTCAATATTCTTCCTGACAATTACACGACCAATTTCAGTACCGATCTCTGAGGCGATTTCAAGTATATTTTCATCTTTTTCAACTTTTTCATTATTAAAAAATTCCAAAACTGCAACGACCCGGTTCTCTATAATAACAGGAACAGCAAAAGCAGTTTTAACCTTAAGATCAGCAGTTAATTTATTCCTGAAAAAATGATTTGCACTTTGCACATCTTCCACAAATTCGGCCTCTTTATTAAATAACACTCTTCCCGGTAAACCAACATTAGACTCAAAACTATACTTTTCGGTTTCCTTTATAAATTCATTAAACTTTTTGCTATTAGAACAGTACCAAATATCTGTTGGTATAAGTTTGTTACTTTCGTCCTCTAAAACATACACATGCCCAATAGGCCATCCGATAAAAGTTGTGAATTTGGTAATGGCTGTTTGAAAGACTTCTTCCTCGGAATCAGCAGCATTGGCTACCGAGGCGATTTCCTGTAATAAAATCGCTTTATCTTGGTTTGCTGTTATTTTAATATTAGCACGTTTCAGTCTGGCAGTCCGGTCTGCAACCTTTTGTTCCAGGCTTTCATTTAGCTTTTTTATCTCATTTTGTGCCTTTTTGCTTTCGGTAATGTCAATTGTGGTTCCAATTTTACCCACCACATTGTTATCCTTATCTCTTTTCAGCGAAAATGATGAATAGCCGATAAATTCTTCTCCCGATTTTTTAAGCATCCTGGTTTCAGCTGTGTATTGACTTTTTTCAGCCAACTGGGTAAGAACATCATTT
>JAKSDC010000189.1 GCA_022360275.1 Chlorobiales bacterium | reverse complement strand
GCGATGTTTTCGCGCATCGCCGTGATGTGCGGGGCGACTTTAGGTCGTTCCATCAGCAGCATCGAGTCGATATTCTCTATCGAATAGCCTTCGTCGGCAATAAGCTTGCCGACATGACGCAAGAGTACCTTGCTGTCGATATCCTTGAATTCCGGGCTTGTATCGGGAAAGTGTTTCCCGATGTCGCCAAGCGCGGCGGCACCTAGAAGAGCGTCGCTGATTGCATGCAGCAAAACGTCTGCATCGCTATGTCCTTTCAGCCCTTTTACATGAGGGATCTCGACCCCGCCGACAATCAGTTTTCTGCCTTCGGCAAACTGGTGGATATCAATGCCAATTCCTACACGCATAAATGGTATGTATCTGTTTGTATGATTTGTCACTGTCTGGGAAGCAAGATATGATTATATTTGAAAAAAAGAACCCCCATATTGTGGAAGTCCAGCCATGAGTGTAGAGGCCATACGAAGGTTTTTCTGGATGTGTACGGGGACACCTGTCGAGATCATTGAGAAATATCCCACGGAGCACAACAAGTTCATCGGAATCGGGGCCACGATTTTTTTTACCGCTCTGTTTGCGGCACTGTCGGGCGGTTACGCCTTGTACTATGTTTTTGCCGGGTCACCGCTTGCCGTATTTTTTGCTATCATTTTCGGTGTTCTCTGGGGACTTGCGATTTTCAACCTCGACCGGTATATCGTTGCCAGCATCAACAAGACTGCCAAAGGGTTGCGCCAGGTCTACCAGGCGTCACCCCGTCTGATCTTTGCTGTGCTGATAGCGATTGTCATTGCCCGGCCGCTTGAGCTCAAGATTTTCGACAAGGAAATCAAGGATGTGCTCAAGTTGCGTTATTTGAACGAGCAGAGTGAGCGGATAGAAAGAGTTGGCACTGCGTTTACCGAAAAATATGCGCTTGAACTCAGTCAGATCGAAAAACTACAGAATGAGTATGATGAAATCAGTAAGGAACTGACCCGTCTGCGCGAAGAGCTGAAAAGAGAAGTTTTCGGAGACAGGACCGAAACAACCTCGGGTATTGTCGGGTTCGGGACCTACGCAAAAGAAAAGCAGGCGGTTATCGATTCAAAACAGCAGCGCGAGCAGTATCTCGCCTCGCAGATAGCAAAACTCGAAGCATATATCAATCAGCAGAAAATTCGGGAAGGGATCAACACTCAGATGATGTTGTCTGACTCACTGATGGATGCCAAAGTTAACTATGCCGGTTTTGCCGACCGCAACTGGGCGCTCGGTCAGCTGACAGAAGGCGGTGGCGATGTCAATAATGCATCAGCTAACGCCGTGCTGTTCATCACCTTGCTGTTTGTTGCTTTTGAATGTGCCCCGATCCTCGTAAAGCTGCTTTCGGACGTTGGGCCTTCGGATGTCGATATTCATGAATCCGAGGCACGCATCATCCGCTGGCTGACCGCAACCTCGCCAATATCGAAGAACCGTTTCGTTCGTGCTTACCGCAACATCGGCGGCAAACCCGGTCGGCGGTTGACAAGAAAACCGATGTACAACAAACGGGTGAGGAAGACAGTGCAAATCAAGCCAAAGGTAGAAAGTTGAAAACTGTTTCCCGGGTTGAGTAAACCGGGAAAGTTACACCCCCAGCCTCTCGCAGAACCAGACGCGAATGCCGAGTTATGGTCGTTTATAGGCATGTGTACGTCAAGATATTGGCGTATCCTCTTGATTATATCATCGTGGATGGCGACATTTGTCAGGTGATCGAGAAAAAGAGATTCTGTGTAAAGTAATGAGTCGGGAAAAGCGTGAAAAAAATTATACCGCCGGTTTTATTTGTCATCTGCATCGTTATCATGGTGGGCCTTTGGTGGGTGTTTCCAATGGTGCAGCTTGTTACGTTTCCGGTCAGTTTGGTTGGCATCCTGCCGTTTATAGTGGGGTTGGGAGTCGCCAAGCGTGGTTCTGATGTCTTTGAAAAAGCAGGAACGAATATCGAGACATTTGAGGAACCGAATCTATTGGTTACCGACGGTCTCTATCGAATAAGCAGAAATCCGATGTATCTTGGTTTTCTGACAGCGCTGCTTGGGGTGGCTGTTATGCTCGGAAACTTTTCATCGATTCTTGTTGTCATTGGATTTTTTATCGTGACAGACCGCTGGTATATCAAGTTTGAAGAAGAAGTTATGGCTAAAACATTTGGCGACCGGTATGCAGAGTACAAAGCAAAAACAAGACGCTGGTTGTAACAATATGTGACCGCTTCATTTCTTTTCCTGTCTTTTGCCCCCCCCCTCTATGCGCCCTTCTTGCTGAACCCCGCCCGACAACCTCCTCACTCTACAATCAAACTCCCTACATACTCCTCGATCGTCGGATTTTCCGGCGCTGCGAAGAACTCTTCGATAGCGTCGGCGATGGTTTCGCCGATGTCGGGGTCTATGAAATTCATGGTGCCGATCTGGATGGCGCGTGAGCCGGTGACGAGGAATTCCATGGCATCCTGGAAGCAGGAGATGCCGCCCATGCCGACAACCGGAATCTTGACGGCGTTGTAGACTTCCCACACCTTTGCAAGTGCAACCGGCTTGATGGCCGGGCCGGAGAGCCCTCCGGTGACGTTTGCAAGCAGCGGTTTTCTTTTCTTGTAGTCAACAGCCATTCCGACCAGGGTGTTGATCAGCGAGACCGAATCGGCTCCGGCTTCCTCGGCGGCAAGCGCGATTGAACTTATCGAAGTAACGTTCGGGGTGAGTTTCACCATGAGATGACGGTCTGTGATCATACGCAGCTTCGAGATGATCTCAAAGGTGGCATCACGGCTGACACCCATAATCATGCACTCTCCCTTGACGTTGGGGCAGGAAAGGTTGATTTCATAACCGTTTATGCCTTCACAGTCATCAAGCCGTTCGATCACCGTGCAGTAGTCGTCGATGGATTTGCCTGCTATGTTGACGATAACTGCAGTGTCGAGCTTTTGCAGGAACGGTATTTTTTCCTCGACGAATTTTTCCAGTCCCACGTTTGCCAGCCCGATAGCGTTGATCATGCCGCAGGGTGTCTCGGCTATGCGTTGCGGCGGATTGCCTGTTCTGGGCTCGGGCGAAATGGCTTTGGTAACGATGCCGCCGATTTTGCCGAGGTTCGTCAGGTTGTTCAGTTCTTCGCCGTAAGAGACCGTACCGGAAGCCAGCAGCACCGGCGAGCGCAGGTCGAGCCCCCGTCCGAGAAAGACGGCCGGCGACCGTGTGGAATTATGTTCTGCGTGTCGGGTCATTCTTTCAGTGGCTTGATGGCTTGACAGCTCGATAGTCGGATGGCTAATTCTTAAGATAATATTGTAAGGTATAATCTTTAACCATGCGGTGGGTGTTGTAAACCGGCCCGATGGTCACGATTGCTTCGCGTACCTTTTTCAGCCATTTAACCGGGATGTTATCCACGTTGCGGTTATAAAAGGTCGGGATAATCTGGTTTTCGAGCACATCATAAAGCTTTTCGGCGTCATGGCGGTTCTGCTCGTCCGGGTTGTCGAACTGCTCGCCGTCTCCGATCGACCAACCGTTTTCACCGTTGTAGGCTTCAGGCCACCAGCCGTCCGGTATACTGAAATTCAATCCGCCGTGCAGCACGGTTTTCTGTCCGGAAGTTCCGCTTGCCTCCATTGGCCTGACCGGATTGTTGAGCCAGACATCGACGCCGGATATCATCCGTTTGGCTACGCCGAGATTGTAGTTCTCGAGAAAGATAATTTTTCCCTTGAACTGGGGAAGACGGGTATGCTCTACAATTTGCTGGATATAGTGTTTGCCCGCGTCGTCGTGAGGATGTGCCTTGCCTGCGAAAATGATCTGTGCAGGCATTGTCGGATGGTTTACGATCCTTGTCAGGCGGTCGATATCCGAAAAGATCAGCGGTGCTCGTTTATAGGTGGCAAAACGCCGTGCAAAACCTATGGTGAGGACGTCGGGTGACAAAGGATTTTTGCTTGATTTCGATGAATCCATCTCCATATAGGTTGCATAAACATGTTGATGGAAAAGCTGGTTTGACAGATACCGGTAGATGAAGTCGATAAGGCTTCTCTTGAGATGGTAGCGCAAACACCAGAGCTCCTCGTCGGATACTTTCGCAAGGATTTTCGAGGCTTCTTCCGGGGTTGAGGTCAGGGTGTCGAGGCTGTCGGAGTAACGGCGCCAGAACTTTTCGGTAAAGCCGCTGCTCCAGCTCGAGGTATGCACGCCGTTTGTGATATGGCCGATGGGAACCTGTTCAGGTGATTCTGCGGAAAAGATATGCTGCCACATTTCACGCGACACTTGTCCATGAAGTTTCGACACACCATTGGCACTACGGGAAAGGTTGAGAGCAAGCACCGTCATGGTGAACAGACCGTGAAGGTTTGACGGGTCTTCCGAACCAAGCTTCATGAAATCATCAAACGCAATGCCGTTGTTCTGGAGGTATTTGTCAAAGGTGTAACGTATCATATCACGCGAGAAACGGTCATGACCGGCTGCCACAGGGGTATGTGTGGTAAAGACACATTGTTCCTTGACGAGTTCTTTGGCTTCTTCGGGTTCGAGTCCTTTTTCAAGTTGCTCCGCAAGGAGTTCGACCGTCAGAAACGCCGAGTGACCTTCATTCATATGATAGACCGCAGTATCGATGCCAAGGGCTTTGAGCAGCTTGACACCGCCGATGCCGAGCACGATTTCCTGGTTGATGCGCATGTTTTGATCTCCGCCGTAAACTCTGGAGCAGATGTCACGGTAATGGGATTCGTTTGCAGGGATATTGGTATCGAGGAGATAGAGTTTTGCTCTTCCCACATTGAGATACCACGCCTGGGCAAAAACCTCGCTTTGAGCGATATTCACAGATATGATAAGATCTTTACCGTCTGAATCGGTAACTTTTTCAAGAGGCAGGCTTTCCGGATACTGTAGCGGATAGTCTTCCAACTGCCATCCTTCCTGGTTGAGGCATTGACGGAAATAACCCTCTTTGTAAAAAAGGGTAATACCCACGAGATTCAGCCCGAGGTCGCTGGCGGATTTGATATGGTCTCCGGAAAGAACGCCCAGACCTCCGGAATAGATTCTCACGCTTTCATGGATGCCGAATTCCGCGCTGAAATAAGCGACTGTTTTTTCCGTCAGTGAAGGTGCATGTTTTGAAGCCCACGTATCCTTTTCGGCAAGATAGGCTTCAAACCGTTTCGTGACGTTTTCGAGCTTCTTGCCGAATTCGCAATCCAGCCGCGCTTTCAGCTCGTCCTGCGAGATATGGTGAAGCAGTTCGACGGGGTTATGATTAACCCGTTCCCAGATAAGGGGGGAGAGTTCCTTGAAAAGTTCTTTGGCTTCGGTGTCCCATGACCACCAGAGGTTGCGGGAAAGTTTCTGCAGGGCTTCGATTATATGACGCATAACTTAATGTATATAGATGAAAATAGTCCAAAAAGGATGCTGTGTTGCGACTGTTTCGCTATCTTAAACGGCGGTAATTTACAGTTTCTATCCCTAAACGGTGCCTCAAAAGTGTGAATTTTTTGAGGAGTTCGAAAATCAACGTAGAGATTTTGTCCGATACAGGCATTAAGCTGGCTCATTTCTCCGATCTGCACCTTGCCGGAAAGCGGGATAGCCGAGGGCTTGCCCGCTTTGAAACGTTACTGAACGCCATAATCGATTCCGGTTGCAGCCACATCGTTATTACCGGTGATCTTTTCAATTCCAACGATCCGGATGACTGGGCGGTGGTCAAAGAGGTTTTGCAGAGCAAAGGGCTGTATTCATGGGACAAGGCAACCCTCATTCCCGGCAACCACGATCTCATCAATCTTGAAGAGGAGATGCGGGTTTACAATGCGCTGAATCCCGATCCCAGAACCAGAAAGAAGCGGTTGAGGCAAAAGATGCATGAGTTCTGCTCCGTTTTCAGGGAGCTCATCACCGGAGACGATACCGTTACCGGGTTTCCCTATATCAAGGTACTTCAGTATGGTGATGTAACGGTATCCTTTGTCGCGGTCAACACGGTTTTTCCCTGGAACAATGCCGATAATCCTTTGGGCGCGAGGGGAAACGTAAGCCGGGGCGAACTCAGGGCGCTTTTCGATCCTTTGGTGGACAAGGCTCTCCGGGACAGTTTCGTGATCGGCGTTTTTCATCATGCATACAGGATCTACGGGACGGATGTCCTGCTTGACCAGGCGTTTGACTGGACCATGGAACTCAAAAACCGGGACGAACTTCTTCAGACAATGCAGCGCCTGAATGCCCAGGTCCTGTTGCATGGTCACTTTCACCGTTTTCAGACCTATACGGCAGCGGGGATCAAGGTGGTGAACGGTGGAAGTTTCAGCTACAATCCCCGAAGGTATAGCGAGATTGTAATAAATTCGGATAGGAATTTCGAGCAGAGGTTTGTGGATATATGATTTCGTTAGCTTGATGGCTTGACGGCCGGACTGCTTAAGAAAATATCGTCGTTCTCGTACTCGGCATAAGCAAAAGCCCCGCTTTTCTTGCAGAAAATACGGGGCCTCCTATCTTTCTTGCTATCCAGCTTTCTCCCTCAGCGCTGCTGGCCGCGGCGGGCGAGCTGGCGGTCGAGCATCAGGAGGGCCGGGCCTTTTTCTCCGGCCATTTTGAGCGTGTTAAGGATTTCAGACGCCGAGGCTTCCTCCTCTACCTGCTCATCGATGAACCAGTGGAGCTTCACCTGTGTAGCATAATCGTTTTCTTTTACGGCTTTTTCATAGATCTTGTTAATCGAAGCCGTTATAAACCGCTCGTGATTGAGTACTTCTTCGAACAGCGTCGTCGGCGATTTGAAATCGGAGGGAGGCTGTTCAATAGCCCCAAGCTCGACGCTACCACCTCTTTCGTTGACATAGTTATAGAGTTTCATGGCATGGCCGTTTTCTTCCTGCTGCTGGAACTTCAACCAGTGGGCAAATCCGGGAAGGTTCCGCGATTCGGCCCATGCAGCCATGGACAGGTAGAGGTACGAGGAATAAAACTCTTTGTTGATCTGTTCGTTGAGCGCTTTCTGAAGGGCTTTGCTTAGCATGAGCGTGAACTCCTTTTCTTGATTACGTTACTGAAATATAAGGACTTGAGTGAATGGTTTGATTAAAAACATGGATAAAGTGCAAAATGTTTCCATTTCTACTCAAGCCTGAAAAAAGGCGTCGATTAATTCATAAGTTCTCCATGGCTTATTAATGGTTATAAAAACATGAACGGCCGTAACAGGGGCTACGACCGTTAAACGATGAGGGATGGGATAATGGATGTCAGGGCAAAAAACCGGTGAGGGCATTATTGCAACTGGCTGCGGATCATTGATACCCAGTGGCTTATTCGATCAGGAGTCATGTCGTCCTGGTTATCTACATCTATCGCAAGGCCGACAAAATTGCCGTTTACCACGGCCGCAGAGTCACTGAAGTCATAACCTTCAGTTGACCAGGAACCGATGACCTTTCCCCCTCTTTCACTGACTTTTTCGTAGATCGTTCCCATTGCATCGAGGAAGACATCTGCATAATTTACCTGATCTCCGAGACCGAACAAGGCCACCGTCTTTCCTGAAAGGTCGAGCTGTTCAAAGCCGGGCAAAAAGTTTTCCCAATCGCTTTGCAGTTCTCCGAACCCCCAGGTTGGGGCTCCGAGAATGATATTGTCATAGGACAGGAGCATTTCAGGGTCGCTGTCGGCAATATTGTGCATATCGACATTATTTTCACCAAGTTCGGCGGTAATCATTGCAGCGATACTTTCGGTATTGCCGGTTTCAGAGCCGAAAAACAAGCCTACGGTTTTCATGTTTTGGTATCTGTTTGGAAGTTTCAAGAGATGTGTTTTTTAATCTCGGGAGGGGTTTCCTACCAGTTCGACGATGTTCAGGGCTTCTGAAGCCCCCTGCTGTATTGCCGCGTTGAACTCGTCAAAATCTTTTCCTGAAATGGTCAGCACGATAACTCCTACCATGAGTTTCAACGATTTGTCGTGAAATATTTCGGGACAGGACGAACGCATCGCCTCCCATTCGTAACACTCTTTCATGATGCTGAAAAGCGTTTGCTGGGGAATGGTCAGCATTGCGTATTTGTAGTGAAGATGGTACTTGCCGCATCTGCATTTTCTCAACAAAGTGGTTTGCTGCCGGCAGTGATGGTTGTTGTTTCTATGTTCTGACATAATTTTCGGGTTTATCGTTTCTAATTTTAATTAGACAAAATAAAGATAAACTTTATTTGTGCAAATTTTTTTCGAAGGGCATTGCATTTTTTACTTACCGGCAAGGGCTCTTGATTTTTTTCTTCAATTGTTTTACGCAGACGGGATTTTTTTCTTTTGTTATTTCGCTTTGTTTTTATTTTGACTTTTTATAAATAAAGGGCGGATGTGATTTTTAAAATTCAAGAAAAGCTGCAACATGAACCATTCTTACACGGTGTGCAATCCTGTTTCAAGGGAGGATGGCCGGTTCGTGTGACGGGCAAAGTTGTCAATAAAGAACAGCCGGTTCCCTATGCCAATTTTAGAGTGAATGGAACGGCTGTCGTTATGGCTGCTGACAGAAACGGAGACCACACACTGGCTGGCATTCCTTCAGGTTCCGGTGCCATCGAAGTTTGTGCCGTGGAGCATGGCAGCATGCACAAAATGTTGAATGTGCCTGATGGTCGGACAGTAAGGTTCGATTTCAGTTGTAATCTTGAGGCTTTCATATCGTATTTGAAAACGCGCCTGTTCTAAAGGGCTCTGTTTTTAAGGAGTTTTTGTTAATGACTGATAATTAGTGTTTATGAAACAGGGAATATTTACAGCGCTTCTGATCGTTGTCACGTACGCTGTCTCTTTCGGGTTCTATATCTGGATGGGAACTGCCCCCAGAGAGTCAATGTTTCACACGGTCTACGAAGGAGGATATGTCGTGACGGTTCT